>WRAV01000019.1 GCA_009780025.1 Oscillospiraceae bacterium
ACTCTGGGAGGGAGGCTAAGACAGCTTGAGAAAGAGGCAGGCCCGAAGTCCCCCTCCCAGAGGGGGAAACGGCGCAGCCGCAGGGGGAGCGTATTTCCGCGAGCATCAGCAGAATAGGCCGGGCGCAGCAAGCGGCCCTACAATCCGTCACCGCCCCTGATCCAAAAATATCCCCGCCAAATCCTCCAGAATCTCGCTGGGTAGCATGGCTGTCTGAGAGCGGCGCGAGGCCGTGCGCCCGGCCGCCATACTGTGCAGGAAGGCACCGCACCCGGCGCCATCCCAGGCGGAGAGCCCTTGGGCAATGAGCGCTGCAATCATTCCGGTTAGCACGTCCCCGCTGCCACCCTTAGCAAGCCCGGAGTTCGGCTCGCCCACCCGTAAAAGCTTGCCCTCTGGGCTGGCGATGACAGTCCGTGCCCCCTTGAGCAAAAGGTAAACCCCGTGCTCTTTGGCAAAGCTGAGAGCGTAGCCCTCCCGGTTCTGCTGAATCTCGCCGATGGTTACCTCGCAAAGCCGAGCCATTTCCCCCGGGTGTGGGGTCAAGATAAACGGAGCTTTTGCCCGCTTTAGTAAATGTATATTCTCGGCCAGTACGTTTATGCCGTCCGCGTCCAGCACGACCGGGCAGCGGGCGTGGTCCAGAACGTACTCAAGCAGCGCGATAGTATTCGTGTCGTCTCCCAGCCCGGGGCCAAAGGCAACGCTACCGGCTCCCTCGAGACCGCTAAGAATACCGCCCATAGAACTAAGGCTGTCGATGCTGCCATAGCTGTTGTCGACCAGCGGCAGAAAGGTCGCCTCGGGCAGATGTGTAGCTGCGCAGGCACAGACCTGCTCGGTTGAAGCCAGGGTTACGATTCCCGCACCGCAGCGCAGTGTCGCAGCAGCGCAGAGAGTAGCCGCCCCGCGGTACCTCGCGCTCCCCGCAATGCAGAGCACTCGCCCAAAAGTCCCCTTGTGGGAATCGGCCGCCCGGTGTGGTATGAGCTCAAAGACACGCTCGAGGGTCAGGGTATCGCAGCAGGGCTCTACTCGCTGGCGGGCCTCGTCGGGTATGCCAATATCCAGCTGCTCGACCTTGCCGCAGAAGGGCAGCGCACCAGGCAAAATATGGCAGGGCTTGAGGCTGTCGAAGGCTAGGGTATAGTCGGCCTGTACCGCACCCTCGTCGGCCTGTCCGCTGTCGCACTCCACCCCCGAGGGCAAGTCCAGCGAGACAACTACGGCGGTGCAGCCGTTTATCAGAGCGGTGGCATACCTATGCGATTCCCGCAGCCGACCCTTAAAGCCGGTGCCGCAGATAGCGTCCACCACAAGGTCGGTCTGTTCCAGCCATCCGCCCAGCTTTTTCTTCACCTCCGCAAATTCGTAAATAGGCACGCCCATGCCCTCCAACTGCCGGTACATAGCTAGAGCCTCGCCGCCGGCGGGCTGTCCATCCAGCAGGATGACTATCGTGTTTACATCGCTTTCGGCCAGCTTGCGTGCAACGACGAATCCATCTCCGCCGTTGTTTCCCTTGCCACAAAATATGGCGCAGTTGCGTGCGTTTACTTTAAACGTCCGCTTTAAAAAGGCGCTGGCCGCGCACCCGGCATTCTCCATCAGCCGGTGGAAGCTTAGTCCGAAGTCGAGGCAGTTTTCCTCGATTTTCTTCATCTCATTGCCGGTGACTATCCGCATGGTTGTCTCCTCCCTCATATCCTATTACCTGTGCCAGGGCGTAGTGCTTGTCGTGCGAGACGCTGACCTCAAAGCGCAGCCCGCTTGCCTCTACCAGCGCGGCGGCCTTGCCGGTGAAGGCCAGATAGGGCCGTCCGCTTTCAGCTCGCAAGAGCTCAATCTCCCGCAGGGCAAACCCCCGAATTCCGGTGCCCAACGCCTTGGCGAAGGCTTCTTTAGCGCAAAAGCCTGCCGCGACCGAGGCGGGCGGGAACTTTTTGCGCGCAAGGTAAGCGAGCTCTCGCTCCCCAAAGTAACGGGGGAGGAAGCGGGGGTTCTCCATCGCTTTAGCTATCCGTGAGATTTCTAGGTGGTCTATTCCGATTTGTAGGGTCATGGTGTGGTCTCCATATCCAAAATTGCTTCCACGAAATAAAAGCGGCCATCCACAAAACCGGCGGCGTAATGAAAGTCCATCCTCAGATAATAAAATCTACCGTCTTCGCTCTCTATTCTCATACGAGGAGACCGGTCTTCTGAATCATAAAGCAACTCTGCGTTGACTACGCCATACACGCCCGATAGCCTTAGCACATGTGCGGCGTCTTCCGCCTCTATTGTCGAACGATTAAGGGTCTCATAAAGGATTCTAACTGTATTCTCAAAATTAAAGTTTGCATTGGGTGTCTCCACCAAGACCGGCGGCCCAACGGGTTCTGCCGTCGGTGGAGCTAAAGGCGCGCTACCGACACAAGCGGACAACAGAAGCATTGTGGCGATTATTACAAACAGCTTTTTCACAAGAATTGCCTCCATGGTGAGGATTACTACCCGTCCATTCTACCAGACTACAGCAAAAATTTCCAGCCCCAAAACAGCTGATTCTCTTGACATAATTAACGGGAAAAGCAGTATTTACATTTTATTAACGAAGTGGCCATGCGTTTATAGTACAATGAATCACAGTCGAAAGTGAGGACGCTGTGATTGTTTGGATATATTAGGCCGTTTACACCAGACCTGAGAATGCGCGAACACGAGGCCTACAAAGCCGTATACTGCGGACTTTGCGGGCAGCTTGGGCGCTCGTTTGGCCCGGTGGCCTGCATGACCCTCAGTTACGATTTTGCTTTTTTAGCCATGCTGCACTACGCAGCGGGCAAAACAGCACCTATTATAGAGAGCGGGCGTGGCTGCCACTTTGTGCCGACACGCAAACGCCCGGTCTGCCAACCGGGGGAGGCTCTTGCCTTCAGCGCGGACACAGCCATTATTACGCTTTACCATAAGCTGCGCGACAACATCCAGGACAGCCGCTTCCTTGGAAGAGCGGCTTGCCGGGCAGCGTTGCCCTTTGCGGCGCGGGCTCACAAAAAGGCAACAGCCAGACGCCCCGATTGTGAGGCCGCCATAGCCGAGGCCATGAGCGCCCAGGGGGAGCTCGAACGCTGCAAAACCGCCAGCATAGATGCTGCCTGCCAGCCCACCGCTCTAGCCATGCAGACAGTCTGCGGTCAGTTGAGCGAAGACCCCGCAAAAAAGCGGATACTCGAGCGGATTGGCTACCTTGTGGGGCGGTACGTATATCTTTGCGACGCGCTGGATGATCTCGCGAAAGACCTAAAATATGGCGGGTATAACCCGCTTATTTACCGCTATGGGCTTGAACCGGATGCCGACAAAGCCTCCCTTGAGGCGGCATATTTACAAGGGCGGGACGCCATATATTTAACGGCAGGGGAGGCGGGCAAAGCCTTCGCGCTGTTGGAGCCGACCTTCTTCGGCCCGGTACTTGAGAACGTGTTCTACCAGGGCCTGAGGGCAAGGGCGGATGAGATATTTGCCGGCAGTCGGCCTGAATTAGCATCTAAGGAGAGTGGGGCATGAGCGATCCCTACAAGGTGTTGGGAGTTTCCCGGAGCGCGGGCGAAGACGAAATAAAGGCCGCTTACCGTGAACTTGCGCGCAAATATCACCCCGACGCCTACGCCGGGAACCCACTGAGCGACCTTGCCGGCGAAAAGATGAAGGAGATAAACGAGGCCTACGACCAGATTATCTCCCAGCGCCGAGATAGCGGCGGGTCGGGCGGCGGAAGCTACGATTCTTCCGGATCCTCCCAGTTTTGGGATATAAGGCGGATGATTAACGCTGGGCGGGTAACCGAGGCCGAAGAGCTGCTGGACGGTGTTCAGCGCCACGCCCGTGACGCCGAGTGGCACTTCCTAAAAGGCAGCGTGCAATACGCCAGGGGCTGGATGGAGGACGCCTTCGACAGCTTTTCCCGCGCCTGCGAGATGAACCCACACAACCGCGAGTACCGCGCCGCCCTAAACCAATTGGGCTGGCAGCGTAACAACGGTAGGCCCCAGGGCGTCTACCGCACCGGCGGGCAATCCAGCGGGTGCAGCGTCTGCGATATGTGCGGCGCACTTGTCTGCGCCGACTGTCTCTGCGGCTGCTGTGGCGGCAACAGCTGCTGTTGCTGATGAGTACCAAAAGCAGGCAGGTCGCTCTTGGCGGTACAATATCTGCGCTGTGTGTGGCGCTGCTTTTTTTGGGCGGTGCAGCCAACTTGGCGATTATTACCCCTATGGTTGCCGGTGCGCTTATAATGCTAATGGCCGTCGAAGTCGGCAGAGGCCCGGCACTTTGCGCCTGGGTTGCCATCTCGATTCTGGCGCTGATAGTAATTCCAAACAGGGCTGTAGCTCTCGCCTTCGCGCTGCTTTACGGCCACTACCCAATCGCAAAGCAAAAACTGGAGCGCCTGCCTAGCAGGACTATGGAATACGTCTGCAAATTGCTGGTTTTCAATGCGGGCACGTTGGCGGCTGTTTTTGTCGCTATTTTTGTGTTTGGTGCCCCCGCGGCTGTCGAAGGCCTTTTGGGTCGCTTGGATTTGAACTTAGATCCGTGGCTTTTTCTGATTTTTGGCAATGTACTTGTTGGCAGCTTTGCCTGCATTATCTACGACCGCCTGCTCACCGACTACTATACGCTCTACGTTGAGCGCTACCGGCAAAAACTTTTTGGGGGTGCAAAGTGGGGAAGCTGACACGCAAATTGTTTGCTCTAGCCTGTGTGGCCGGCTCTGCTGCGCTTCTGGTGTTGCCTGCCGGCGCCCAGACAGAGCACGGCACGAACCCGATTGTAACCTTGTCCCTGCAGATTATTCTGATGCTGGCGTTTGTCTTCGTGGTGTTGCTGCTGACAAAACGAATATCCGGCTGGATTGACCGAATCCGGGAAAAGCGCAAGAAATAGCGCCTGCAAAGTCCCCAAATACAACATACAGTAATTTAAACAATTCGCACAAGTATGTGGCGGATTGTTTTTATATTTAACCGAAAATATGGCTTGATTTTTATATACTTACGGTTTATAATGGATTCAGGTGGCGCTAAGTGGTGAAAGATGGCGCAATCACTCAAGACTACAGCGGGAGGTGGGGAAATGTTGTGCGGCGAATATCAGCACTCGCTGGATCCGAAGGGCCGCGTGAATTTTCCGTCCAAGCTGCGCGAGGGCTTGGGCGAGCGCATCTTCCTTGTTCGCGCGCCGGGCAACCGCTGTCTGCTGGTTTATTCCTACGACGGCTGGAGCGAGCTGAAAAACAAGTTGCGCCAGCAGCCGGGCGATATTCAGCGGTTTTTGTCCTCGTCGGTTTTCGAGGCCGAGCCGGACAAGCAGGGCCGGATTCTTATCCCGCCAGCGCTGCGCGAGTACGCTGAGCTGGATCGTGAAATCACTATTATAGGCGTTTTGGAGCGGGCCGAAATCTGGAGCCGCGAGCGCTGGAACGAGAAGCTAGACTCGGTCACCATGGATGCGGACAAGCTCTCCAAGGCCATGGACGAGTTGGGATTCTAACATGAGGAGCAGCAATTGAGCTTTCATCATATCCCGGTTATGTTGGAGCAGGCGGTAGCCGCGCTGAACATAAAGCCGGACGGTGTCTACCTGGACGGCACGGCCGGCGGCGGCGGACACTCCCTCGAGATAGCAAAGAGACTGACCACCGGTCGCCTGATCTGCACCGATAAAGATCCGCAAGCGGTAGCGGCGGCAACTCAAAGGCTCAAACCTTATCCCGTGGCCCAGGTGGTGCAGGAGGACTTTGCCGACTTTGCGGGAGTATTGGATGACCTTGGTGTCGACGCCTTGGATGGCATACTGCTGGACCTGGGTATTTCGTCCCATCAAGTGGACACACCGGAGCGCGGGTTCTCTTACCACCAAGACGCGCCTTTAGACATGCGAATGTCGAGCAGCGGCACAACAGCTGCCCAGCTGCTAAGCGAAGCACCCGAAGAGACTCTTGCCGGCATCTTCCGCAAGTACGGGGAAGAGCGCTTTGCTGGGCGGATCGCCAGAAACATCGTGCTTGCGAGGGAAACTCAGCCCATAGAGACCACCGCCCAACTGGCGGAGATTATACGCAGCTCAATCCCGGCCCCCGCGCGGCGGGAGGGCGGACACCCCGCCAAACGGGTTTTCCAGGCGTTGCGCATTTCCATTAACGGCGAGCTGGACAGCTTGAGCACCTGCTTGGACACCGCGTTTGACCGGCTGACCCCTGGCGGGCGGTTCGCGGTGATAACATTCCACTCCCTCGAGGACAGGATGGTCAAGCAGGCCTTTGCTGCCCTTGCCAAGGGGTGCGAGTGCCCCCCAGGTTTCCCAATTTGCGTCTGCGGCAAACAGCCGCGGGGTGAGCTGGTAGGCAGAAAGCCACAGCTGGCAACACCCGAAGAACTAGCAGCCAACCCACGCGCCAAGAGCGCCAAGTTGAGAACTATAGAGAAGCTGTAGCAGGGAAGGAGAGACGAGGATGTCCAAAAACAGTGCGGCGTACAACCTTTCAACATTCGCCCCTCGCCTAGAGGAGAAAAAGACACAGCTAAAGGTTGTCAAAGCCCAAAGCCGGGCATTTGCCAGCGCGTTTACTCTTCGGGCCGCGTTTGCGTTTTTGGTGGTAATGACTCTTGCCAGCTTGATGGTTTACCACCGGGTCAACCTCAACGAGCTCTCGAGTGAGATAAACTCGCTGAACAGCCAGCTGGCTATCCTGGAAAGCGAGAGCGTGCGCTACTCGAGCCTGTTGGAATCCAGCGTTTCGCTGCGGGCAATCGCTCAGCAGGCTGAGGAGATGGGGATGGTTCGCCTAGACCAATACCGCACGGTTCATATTTACCTTCACGATGGAGACCAGGTAATCCTTTTCGGCGAAGGACAGCTGGCCCGGGAATACGAACACAGCAGCTTCTTCGACGCCCTTGGTGCGATAATTAGCAGCACTAGGGAATATATTGCCGGTAACTGAACATAGAAATTAGCAGAAAGCATACAACATTGTCTATATAGCCAATTAGCTTAAAAAGTGCCCTTCTTTTGAAGTGGAATGAGTATACATGGTGGCCGCTGCCCAAAGCTTTGTGGCGGCTGGCCACTCTGCTTTTTAGTTGTGGATTGCCGCGAGCCGCATAGACGATGGGAACTTTTAACATACTACGAGAGTGGGCGTACTTAATGAAGAATAATTCCTCAGGGAGCACGAGAAGGCGAATGCTCTTCACCCTTATACTTTTTGTAGTGGGTGGGTTTGGCGTTATATGCGTCCAGCTCTTTACGCTGACTATAATTGAGGGTGAGCGCCTGCAGCAAATGGCCATGAACCAGCAGACCCGGGCAAATATCCTGGGGGCTCGGCGTGGAGTCATATACGACCGCAACATGAATCCGCTGGCCGAGAGCGCGACTGTCTGGAATATCTGCATCTCCCCGGCTGAGCTTGACCAAGATAGGCTACAGGAAGTTTCGGTGCGGCTTTCCGAGATTTTGGAGATAGAGCAGAGCGTTATTTTGGAGGCTGCCGAGCGCAGGCATCTGTTTTACTGGGTTATCGCCCGCGGGGTAGACCGCACAGTGGTCGACGAAGTGCTTGAATTTGTCACCGAGAACCAGGTTCGCGGTGTATTCACCGAGCAGACAACCCGAAGGTACTACCGCTACGGCAGACTGGCTTCGACCGTACTGGGCTTCACAAACGCGGACGGCGACGGCGCTTATGGCGTTGAGGCCTACTACAATAGGATTCTTTCCGGAGTACCTGGCAGGGTGGTCTCCACCCGGGATGCCAAAGGTGCCGACATGCCCTTCATGTACTCCCACCTTTACGCTGCCCAGGACGGAAACTCTATTGTGCTCACCATCGACGAGACGGTGCAGCACTTCCTTGAGCGCAACCTCGAGACGGCGGTAATCGAGCACGGTATTCGCAACCGTGCGGCGGGTATTGTTATGAACATACGCACCGGCGAGATTCTGGCTATGGCCACTATCCCGGATTTTGACCCCAACGATCCATTTACGCTGGTCGACCCGAGAGCCGTAGCTAGGCTATCGGAAGAAGAGCCCGGCAGTGACGAGTACTGGGAAACTCGGCGCAATCTCCAGTTCCAGCAGTGGCGGAACAAGGCCATCACCGACCCGTATGAGCCGGGTAGTACCTTTAAGCTCATTACCGCGGCCGTGGCTCTTGACAACAACCTGGTGTCAATGCACGACCATTTTATGTGCACCGGTGCCTTCACAGTATCGGACACGACATTCCGCTGTTGGCAAAGGCGAGGGCACGGCAACCTCTCCTTCCTTGAGACTATGCAGAGCTCCTGCAACCCGGCCTACATCATGATAGGCCAGCGGGTAGGCGCCCGCCTGCTCTATGACTATATCGAGAAGTTTGGCCTGCGTGAGCCCACCGGAGTTGATATGCCGGGCGAGGCTTCGGGTATCGGCCACTCCTTCGCCAATCTGAACAAAGAGGGCCGGGTCGAGCTGGGCTCAACCTCCTTTGGCCAGTCAATGACCATGACGCCGCTCCAGCTTATCACCGCGACGTCGGCCACTGTAAACGGCGGTTACCTTATGCGCCCATTCGTTGGACGCCAAGTGCTCGACCCCGCCGGTAACGTGATACAAACCACCCAGCCAACTGTCAGGCGGCAGGTGATTTCGGCAGAGGCCTCCGCCACTATGCGAGTGCTGGCCGAAGCGGTGGTTGACGATGGCTCGGGGCGGTTCGCGGCTGTGCCCGGCCACTCTATAGGTGGGAAAACCGGTACCTCGCAGGATCTTGTTCTGGGCGCCGAGGGTGGGTATATCCTCAGTTTTGTAGGCTTTGCTCCCATGGACGACCCGCAGATAGCTATTCTGGTTATGCTCGACAACCCCAGGCTGGACAACGTTTATGGCTCGGTTATTGCGGCACCCGTGGTTGGTGCGGTCTTTAACGAAGTGTTGCCCTACCTGGGCATTCAGCCGCGCTTTACCACAGAACAGCTGGCCCAGACCGAGGCTATTGTCCCCAACATCGTCGGTGCGGGCCCGCACGACGCTCAGGCAAGGCTACGGGTAGCCGGGCTGGACTCCCGCCTGATCGGTTCCGGCGCCTCTATTGTCCGGCAGGTGCCTCCGGGCGGCCAGAGAATGCCAAGGGGCTCGACCGTAATCCTCTACACCGAGGAGCAGGTAACCCCGAGCGAGGTTCCCCTGCCCGACGTGCGCGGACAGAGCCCACACCAGGCCAACACCGAGCTGGTCGGCATGGGGCTGAACATCGAGTTGCGCGGGGAAGTCGTGGACGGAGCGGTAAGCGTAGTTACCGACCAATTGCCGCCGCCCGGCACATATGTGTCACCGGGAGAGCTGATAGTTCTACAAATTGCGATAGTCGACAGCGATCAAAGCTAACTTTGACAAAACCGGCGACTTTTCGCGTGTTATACTAAAGAACCCAGCAACACGACACATCTCGCCTGTAAGTACAGGCTTTAAGCTTTACAATTACTAATAAGTTGAGGTGAATGGCGAATGACTTTGCGCGAGCTGCTGCGGGACGTTGAAGTATACGGACCCCTCCCCGAGGGCGAGGTGAGTGCGCTTACCGGAGACTCCCGGCAGGTGGAGCCGGGCAGCGTGTTCTTCTGCATTGCCGGTACGCGCACAGATGGCCACGACCACGCCGCCGGAGCGCTGAAGAAAGGCGCCGCCGCCATTGTCTGCGAGCGGGATTTAGGGCTGGAACGCCAGATTCTGGTGGACAGTACCCGGGCCGCTCTGGGCATTTGCGCCTCCAACTTTTTTGGCCGCCCGACCGAAAAGCTCAAGCTAATCGGCATAACCGGCACCAACGGCAAGACTACTACAACCTATCTGGTCAAACATATACTGGAGGCCGCAGGCAAAACAGTAGGGCTTATCGGCACCATACGCAACGAAATTGCCGACGTTACCCTGCCCGCCAAGTACACAACCCCTGACCCTGTGGGACTGCACGCCATGTTCGCGCGGATGGCCCAGGCTGGCTGCGAGTACGTGGTTATGGAGGCGAGCTCACATGCCCTTGATCAGCAGCGGCTGGCTGGTGTGAGGTTCGCAGCGGCGGCATTTACCAACCTTACCCAAGATCACCTTGACTACCACGGCAGCATGGAAGCTTACTTCGCGGCCAAGCGCAAGCTGTTTGACATCTGCGATGTGGCTGTGGTAAACGCGGACGACGAGTACGGTCGCCGGGTTATTGAGGGGCTGGGTTGCCCGCACATAAGTTTTTCCCAAGAGAGCGGGGGAGCCGACCTAACCGCCCATGATGTGCACTTTACAGCTAAAGGCAGCCGCTTTGTACTGATGCGCTGCAACGACCTACACCGGGTAACCCTGCGGATGCCGGGCTACTTCTCGGTGTCAAACGCGCTGGCCGCAGCCGGGTGTTGCCTTGCGACTGGAATTGAGATGCAGGCTGTGGTCGAGGGTTTGGCCAGCTGCCCCGGCGTCCCCGGCAGAATTGAGATTTTGCCCACCGACACGCCATACACTGTTATCCGCGACTACGCCCACTCGCCAGACGGGCTGCAAAAGATACTCGAAACTCTAAAGGAATTCGCCACTGGGCGGGTGGTCTGCCTGTTTGGGGCCGCCGGCAACCGGGACCGGGCCAAGCGCCCGATAATGGGGGAGATAGTCTCGCGCTTGGCTGATTTCGTAATCCTAACCTCTGACAACCCCAGAGATGAAGACCAGATGCGCATCATCGAGGATGTGCTGCCCGGGGTAAAAAAGCACAAGACGCCGTACGAAGTCATTCCCGACAGGTTTGCCGCCATCGAGTGGGGGCTGCAAAACGCCAGGCCGGATGACATCCTACTGCTAGCCGGCAAAGGGCACGAGGACTACCAGGTGCTCCACTACGGCACAATTAACTTCGACGAGAAAGTAATCGTCGCGCAGCTACTCAGCGAAATGAAAGGCAAAGGGGCAAGCGAATGAAGCCACTGTCAAAGCCGCTTTCGATCAGGGAAATAGTGCGGGCAACCGGGGCCGGCTACTGCGGTGCACGGGAGTTTACCGCCCCTGTTCACAGCGGGCAGGTGTATTTTACTCATATCTGCACAGACACCCGCGCTCTTACTCCTGGCTGCCTGTTTGTGGCAATCAAGGGTGAGAACTTTGACGGTCACGACTATATTCCGCAGGCGCTGGCCGGGGGCGCGGCTTTCGCTATCTCTCACATGGACAGCGACGATCCGCGGGTGCTGCGAGTGAAGGATACGCGCCGGGCACTGCTTGACGTCGCCGGGTTTTACCGAAAGATGATCGCCCCTAAAGTAGCGGCGGTTACCGGCAGTGTGGGCAAAACCACCACCAAAGAGATGACCGCTTGTGTGCTTGAGGGCGCATACAAAACCCTGAAGACCCCGGCCAACCTCAACAATGAGGTCGGACTATCCCAAACGCTACTGATGCTGGAGGAAAACCACGGCGCCGCTATGCTCGAGCTTGGCGTCGACGGACCCGGCCAGATGCCGCAGCTCTCCCATGCCGCCGCCCCGGATGTTAGCATAGTGACCGGGATAGGTGTGGCTCACGTCGCGAACTACGTCGATGGCCGCCAAGGCATTTTTGAGGAGAAAATGCGTATCCGGGACGGAATGCCGAACGGCGCGACACTGCTGATAAACGGTGACAACGACCTGCTGCAAGACTTTGGGGATGAGCGGCTGCGCGTTCTGCGCTACGGGATGGAGAACCCACGCAACGATATAATTGCCGCGTCTTTGCAGGATGAGGGCGGCGTTACCAGCTTCGATATTCTCTGGCAGGGTGAGCGTTACCCGGCACGGCTGCCGGCTCTTGGCAAACACAACGTCCTGAATGGGGTTGCCGCTTTTGTAGCCGGGGTAACTCTGGGCGTGCCGCCGGAGCAGGCGGCTCAAGCTTTGGAAGACTACCGCCCGGAGGGTATGCGCCAACGAGCGGTGGAACATGAGGGCTACACGATTGTCGAGGACTGCTACAACGCCAGCCCAGATTCAATGCGGGCGGCTTTTGCCACTCTGCGGGATATGCCATGCAAGGGCAAAAAGATAGCCGTGCTCTCGGATATGCTTGAGCTCGGCCCCAGCGAAGGGAAAGATCATTTTGACGTGGGTGCTTTTGCCGGCGAGTGTGGGCTTGACCTGCTGCTATGTACAGGCAGCCTTTCGGTGCAGTACGCAGCCGGGGCCAAAAGCAAAGGTATAGAAGCCGCACACTATTCTGACAAGAACGCGCTGTTTGACGCGCTCAAGCAAGCTGCCCATCCGGGGGATATACTCTGGTTTAAGGCCAGCCGTGGTATGCGCCTGGAAGAGCTGCTCACAAAGTTCTACAGAGAGATTTAGACCGGCGACTGAAATAGATTGGAGCTTACTTATGAACAATATGCCGGTTGTTGCGGGTGCAGTGATAGCCTTTGGGATAACGGCGCTGACCGGGTTCTGGCTGATACCCATTCTGCGCAGGCTAAAATACGGCCAGACTATCTTGGAAATCGGCCCCAAGTGGCATATGAAAAAGCAGGGCATTCCCACAATGGGGGGGCTCATGTTCATAGCCGGGATAACCGTTGCCACTTTTGTCGGCTTCTTTATGTTGGCCGGCGACCCGCGCTTTGTGTTTGGCTCATCTGTGCGGGAGGGCATGGGTGTAATACTGGGCCTGGTTATGGCGCTGGCCTACGGTATGGTAGGTTTTGTGGACGATTACATCAAGGTTGTAAAAAAGCGGAACATGGGCTTGAGCGCCAAACAAAAAATGGTAATGCAGACGTTTATCGCAGTGTTGTACATGTCCGGACTTTGGCTGGCAGGCGACCGTTCAACTATAGTATTTGTGCCTTTTATGGGCCAATGGGATATGGGGCTGATATACTACCCGCTTGCAATCCTGGGTATAGTCTACCTGGTCAATGTGGTCAACCTGACCGACGGCCTTGATGGGCTCTGCTCATCGGTAACATTTGTAAGTGCCATAGGCTTTTTGGGGATAGCCACCATCTTTACAGCTCAGGGTATGGCAATGTTTGCGGCTGCTCTGGCCGGGGGCTGTCTGGGCTTTTTGATCTGGAACTTCCATCCGGCCAAGGTGTTTATGGGAGACACCGGCTCCCTCTTTCTTGGCGGTGTGATAGTCGCGCTGGCATTTGGGCTGGGCATTCCCATATTTTTACTGTTGCTGGGCATAATCTACATTGTGGAAGGCCTGAGCGTGATGCTGCAAATGGGCTGGTTCAAGCTGACCAAGCGGCGGTACGGCGAGGGCCGCAGAATTTTTAAGATGAGCCCAATCCACCACCACTACGAGATGATAGGCTGGAGCGAGGGAAAGGTCGTAGCCGTATTTTCTGTCATTCAGGTAGTTGGCAGCGTAGCGGCAGTGGTAGCGGCAACGCGGATTTGAGTAGTTGACAACAAATAAACGGGGGTCACGTTTTGACAAATAATACAGCGGCAAAAAGCGGGGCGCACCCACAAAATGCGCAGGGGCTAAAGAGGCGGTTTTCCTTCTTCAACACGAAGGCGGGCGGTGTAGACCTGACCTTTTTGATTCTGGTGCTGCTGCTCTTATCCATTGGGCTAGTGATGCTCTTTTCGGCCAGCTACCCGAACGCCCTTTACTACCGGGGAAATTCATTTGTTTATATATCTCATCAGCTGGTTTTCGCGGCGATAGGTGTTTTTGGCATGTTGGTTATCTCCACAGTCAACTACAAGGTGCTGGGTGTTGGCAAGATCGCTTGGCTTATCATGTTAGCGACAATTGCGCTGCTTAGCCTTGTGTTCATATTCCCGCCGATCAACAACGCTCAGCGGTGGATACATCTGCCATTTTTCACTATGCAGCCCTCTGAGATAGCCAAGTTTGCTATCGTAATTTTATTCGCGCAGATGGCTGTGAAAAACCAAAATAAGATGCACACCTTTAGGTATGGCGTGTTGCCGTTTTTGCCGATACTGGGCATACTTGGCGCGCTGATTATTTTGCAGCCGCACCTTTCCGGAACGATACTGGTGCTCGGTATTGGCGCCGTTGTTATGTTTATTGGCGGCATGGGCATTAAGTGGCTGATTATGGCTATAGGCGGCGGGGTCGGAGCTATAGCGATTTTGCTGATGATTCCCGGAATGCTTGACCACGCTATGATTCGTCTGCAACACTGGCAGGACCCGTTTATCGATCCGCGCGGGGCCGGGTTCCAGACCATTCAGTCCATGTTTGCGATCGGTTCCGGCGGGCTGATGGGGGTAGGGTTGGGCAACTCCCGGCAAAAATTCCTCTATCTGCCCGAGCCGCAAAACGACTTCATATTTTCGATTGTCACAGAGGAGCTTGGTTTTGTGGGCGCCACGCTGATAATAATACTCTTTGCGCTGCTGGTCTGGCGGGGGTTTGTCATTGGTATGCGATGCAAAGACCGCTTCGGCTCGCTGGTGGCGGTGGGCTTGACCGCCCAAGTTGGCCTGCAAACGGTGCTCAACATAATGGTTGTTACCAACACAATACCCAACACCGGTGTGTCGTTGCCGTTCTTCTCATACGGGGGCACGTCGCTGGTCATGCTGCTCTGTCAGATGGGGGTTGTGCTTGCCATCTCGCGAAACACTGTTATGGAGAAAGCTTAGAAGCAATCGCAGAAAGGGGGCGCCATGCCGATTAAGATACTATTTGCCTGTGGGGGCACTGCGGGGCATATTAATCCGGCCCTTGCTGTTGCCGGCCTTGTACGGGAACGGTGGCCGGGGGCGTCTATTCTTTTCGCCGGCAACCCGAGCGGGATGGAAGCTACGCTGGTGCCTAAGGCAGGGTACGACTTCGCGCCTATAGAGGTGTTGGGATTCCAGCGTAAGCTCAACTTGCGCAATATACGCAATAACCTGGCGGCGGCAGGGTATCTGCTAACCGCCACCGGCAAGGCTAAGAAAATTATCCGTGAGTTTGCCCCGGACATCTGCATGGGCACCGGAGGGTACGTTAGCGGACCGGTAGTACGCACCGCTGCCAAGATGAAGATTCCAACTCTGACCCACGAATCGAACGCATTCCCAGGAGTGACCACCAGGCTGCTCTGCAAATATGTGGACAAAGTTCTGCTAGGGGTACCGCAGGCCGAGCGTTACCTGCAAGCTGAAGGTAAAATTGCCACGACCGGCAATCCCGTGCGCGAAGAGATTCTCGCTGCCAAACGGGAAGAGAGCCGTCGTAAGCTGGGCATAGGCACGGATAAAATCTGCCTGCTAAGCTTTGGGGGCAGCCTTGGAGCCCAGCGCCTGAACGAAGCCATAGCAGACGTTGTCGCTTGGCATGAAGACAGGCGGGACATCTACCACATACACGGCACCGGGCAGTACGGAGTCGAGCTTTTTACTCAGTTGTTGTGGGAAAGAGGGGTAAACCCTGAGAGCAGTGCTAACTTGGACTGGCGCGAGTATATCGACGATATGCCTGCTTGCCTTGCAGCCGCAGACCTGGTTATCTGCCGTGCTGGGGCTCTTTCAATAAGTGAACTTCAAGCCGCCGGTAGGGCTTCGGTACTTATACCGTCTCCCAATGTGGCCGGCAACCACCAGTACCATAACGCTCGTCCGCTCGCCGAGAAAAACGCAGCGATTCTCATCGAGGAGAAGGACCTGACCGGCGAGGGGCTGGTAAACATTATAGCTGACTTGGCAGCCGATCCCGGGGAGCTCAGAAACATAGGCCGCAACGCGGCAAAGATGGCGATAACAGATGCCGGCCGGCGCATTCTGAACGAGATTGAACAACTGCTAACATAACCGCAAAAGATTGCCATTTTCACCCTGGATAACTGTCCGGCATAGTATGGCTTGCAGGGGTGCGGGCCGCTACGAAAAGTATTTCAGGTAAGAGAGTCCCCGCTCACTGCATGTTTATATCATGCCAAGGAGTGGGAAGAATGGCCGAATATATAATTAAAGGCGGAACGGCTCTTTCGGGCGAAGTTGAAGTCCATGGAGCCAAAAATGCGGTATTGCCAATACTGGCGGCCGCGCTGTTGACCCCTAAGAGCACAATACTGAACTGCCCAAAGCTTTCGGACGTCGCGGTGGCGTGCTCTATTTTAGAGCACCTTGGCTGCTCGGTGTCAAGGCAAGACGACTGCATAAATGTCGACGCAGGCCAGCTTGTGAGTAGCGTTATTCACGAGAATCTTATGCGGGAAATGCGCTCGTCCATCGTATTTTTAGGGGCTATAATTGCCAGGTGCGGCCAGGCCCGAGTAAGTATGCCGGGCGGCTGTGAGCTTGGCCCACGCCCGATTAATTTGCACATCGAGGCCCTGGAGAAGCTAGGCGTAAAAATCGTGGAAGACCACGGATACCTCGACTGTACTGTGCCCGACCGGTTGCGAGGGGCGAGCATTAGCCTGGACTTCCCAAGTGTTGGCGCGACCGAAAATATTATGCTGGCTGCCTGCACAGCCCAGGGCGAGACAGTCATCCACAACCCGGCCAGAGAACCAGAGATCAACGATCTAGCGGCATTCCTTCAAAAAGCTGGTGCAAAAATATACATAGGCGAAAACGGGACGATATATATACAGGGAGTAGAAAGATTAAACAGTGTTCAGCACAGAGTTATCCCTGACCGGATAGAGGCTGCAACCTACCTTTGCTGTGCGGCCATAACCGGTGGTCAGGTATTGGTCAAAAAGGCCAAGACCAGCCATATGACCGCCTTGCTGCCGCTTTTGGGCGAGGCGGGCTGTCGGCTTGAAGCAACCGAGGACAGTATATACCTTGTAGCGTCCGAGCGGCCAAAGGCCCCTAAAATTGTGCGCACAATGCCTTATCCGGGCTTCCCGACCGACGCTCAGTCGCCGCTCATGGCTATGAGCTGCATAGCCGAAGGCTCGACTATTTTTGTGGAGAATATCTTCGAGAGCCGGTACAAGCATGTGGCCGAGCTCGCCCGTATGGGCGCGAAAATAAAAGTAGAGGGCAAAGTGGCCGTAGTGGAAGGTGTGCCCGGTCTGCACGGCGCCGAGGTTATCTGCACCGACTTGCGGGGCGGCGCTTGCCTTTGTTGCGCAGCCCTGGCTGCCGAAGGTCAAAGCCGAATTAAGGATATTTACCATATTCAGCGCGGCTACCAGGACTTTGAGCCGACGCTTAAAGCACTGGGGGCCGATATTGCGGTGATTTAAATCTGAGAGGAAAACTGCGGCAACCTGTCGAGAGCTGCCTTTAAGGGAACTTTTGAAAAAGTTCCCTTATAACGGTTACTATTTTCCGCTTTTCAGTGTCTACTAATATAGGGACAAGCATACTACTCAGCGGAGGCAGCGTATTGAAAAGAAGACAGCTACAAGGCAAAAACCGCCAACCTGGCAGTTCAGCAGCAGCCGGGCAGAATCGTAGGGGCAGGCCGATTCGTCCAGCCAGAAGGCGTAGGCGAGGCAAAAGGACACTGCACTATTTGCTGCTGTTGCTTTTTGTGTTAGGTGCGGGCGCTATAATTTTAATGACCGTATTGCTCCAGATAGAGGAAGTAATTGTAACAGGTGCCGGCAGATACCAAGCGGACGAGATAATCGAGGCCAGCGGGATTGAGGTGGGCGAAAACCTGCTGAGATTCAATGCCGGTGCAATTGAAGGTGAGCTGCTGAGCGAATTTCCATATTTAAGCGCGGTTAGGGTGCGCAGGCGGTTCCCGCACACGGTTGAGCTGGTGCTAACCCAGTATCAGCCCCAAGCCGCTTTGCTTTATGACGACGGGCTGGCCTTTATAATCTTGGAGGGGAAGTTGCTTGAGCGCGGAGCCCGCGAGCTCCCGCCCGGGCTGCCCCTAGTGCGCGGGATAAGCCTTGAAGGCCTTCAACCTGGAGAAACGCTCGGCAGGGGAGAGAACCCGGAAAATGAAGAGCGCCTTATTATGCTGCGCTACTTGCTCGAAGCTGCCGAGATCGTGGGCTTTCCGCCCATCACCGATGTGGACTTAAGTGACAGGCTAAATATAAGGATGGTACACGAGAACCGCTTACTCATAGAGCTGGGGAGTGAGGCAGGTTTAGAGTACAAGCTCACCTTTCTAAACCACATTATACAAAATGAGGTGAGCCCCACAGCACAGGCCAGCCTGGATGCCTCCGGTGCGAGGCACAGGCGGATCATAAAGCGGGAGGGCAGAATGGTTGGTGGTCAGTTTATTCCGGATGAGATGCAGCCTCCATACGCTATGGTCGCGGGAGAGGAAGTAGACGAGGAAGAATTGGACAACGCCGACTGATGGAAAATTTTGACTTTAAAGCCAAAAAAGCCTGTGTGAGAGGGTCGAATAATGAACAATGGTTAAATTTATAAAAAACGACGACAAAAAAGACGGAAGTCGGCTTGTCTTTTGCGCTAAAATTTGTTAAAGTATTAGAGAGTGTATTTGGTGTGTTTTGTGAGAGAGTAAAGCCCTACAGAGATTCGAGGTATGGGAGGCGTTTAGGACAGATGAATTTTGGGATAGATAACGATTCGGAAAAGGTTGTATGTATAAAGGTGGTTGGCGTGGGCGGCGGCGGCGGCAACGCAGTTAACCGTATGATAGATTCGGCTGTGGAGAGTGTGGAGTTTATCTCTGTCAACACCGACAGCCAGGCTCTTAACGTGTCCAAAGCTACTTATAAGCTGCATATTGGCGGCAAGACTACCAAAGGTAAAGGCGCCGGAGGCTTCCCTGAGCGGGGGCAGAAGGCGGCTGAAGAGACCCGCGAGGAAATAGCTGCTGCGTTAAAAGACGCGGATATGGTCTTCATAACGGCGGGTATGGGCGGCGGCACCGGCACCGGCGCGGCACCTATAGTAGCCGAAATAGCTCACGAAATGGGTATCCTGACAGTGGGCATCGTGACTAAACCCTTCGCGTTTGAGGGCAAGCGCAGGATGGAGCAGGCCGAGAAGGGCGTTTGTGCACTTAAAGACAGCGTTGACGCGCTGCTTGTAATACCCAACGAGCGGCTAAAGCTCATCTCTGAACAAAAGATTACGCTGAAGAACGCATTCTCAGCGGCGGACGATGTGCTGCGTCAGGGCGTACAGAGCATCTCCGATCTTATCAATGTGCCGGGGATAGTCAACCTCGACTTTGCAGACGTAACCGCAATCATGAAGGACGCGGGCTACGCGCACATGGGCGTCGGTCGTGCTCAGGGCAAAGACAAAGCCCAGATAGCAGCAACCCAGGCAATATCATCCCCGCTGCTTGAGACCTCGATTAAGGGAGCCCGTGGGGTAATAATAAACGTAACAGCATCTGAGGACGTTGACTTGGATGACGTCGACTTTGCGGCCTCGATGGTTCACTCACAGGCACACCCGGATGTCAACCTTATCTGGGGTGCGGCACTTGACTCCAACTTGCAGGATGAGATGGTCGTTACTGTTATAGCAACCGGTTTTGATTCTCAGGCCAGCCAAAAGCCCAGCTTTGCCCCTGTTGCGGAAGCACAGCCGGCTAGCGATCAGGCAGTACCTAGTGAAGCAGCACCTGTAGAAGAAGAGCCCATTGTCCCCGAAGACGACGACCAGGACTTCTACGACATAATGGAGCTGTTCAACAAAAAGAACCGGTAACTTATAACGAATAAAGAACCGCGCACCCTGTCATAGGATGCGCGGTTTTGTGTGTAATTCACGGTGTTTTTTTCTGATTTGATTGGTCGACTTCCTGTGCCTTGGCGGCCGCGTCAAGGCGGTCTCGTGCGAGGGAGATGGTGGTTAGCGTATCCCCCAGCTGCGTCAACGCAGACCCAAGCAGGGCGGTGTCTTCGGACGATAGTTGCTTGGATATCGAGACAGCCGCCGCGGTTATCGCGACAACGATTTCTTCCGGCAAGAGCACTTTACCACCCTATACCACTATATGCGGCAGGGCTGGTGGTTAGAGCTCGAAGTCTCTCTCGATAGCGGACTTTGCGCCGGGAAGGCAGGGGGCAGGTATAAGCAGAGAGATGTCTATCTCAGAGGTGGTAATGAGCTGTGGCTCTACCCCTGCGTCGGCAAGAGCGCTCAGCGCCCGGGCAAACACCCCGGAGGCGGTGCGCATCTCCTCCCCAAATAGTTGGAGCTTGACATTGCCGCTGCTTACCAGGCTGCTTACATCCGGATGGGCCTCACGCAGCTTTTTGGCTGCGTCCAGCACCCCGCGCAGGTCGGTGTCCAGGCAGGTGAAGGCTATGCTCACCCGCTCCCCCACCGGCGAGGTTTGGGAGACCATGTCGATAACAATTCCTGCCTGCCCAAGGCCGGTAAAGAAGTCGGCGGTTACGCCAAGGTTGAGAGGCATCTTATTTAGGGTGACTACGGACACATCTTCGCAGATATCGAGTTTGCTTACGCCATACATTAGGTAGCCTCCTCGTTAATTAGATCGTTCATATCGTACAGCCGTCCGGCCGGCTTGCCAACCATAAAGCGGGCTGCGCTGAGTGCCCCGGTGGCAAACACTTCTCTGGAGTGGGCCGCGTGAGTAATGCTCAAGGTCTCGTCCTGGCCGGCGAAGAGCAGTTCGTGCTCGCCCACGATAGTGCCGCCGCGCACAGCGTGCATTCCGATCTCGCTTTTACCCCGCTTTTGCCGCTTTGAATGGCGCTCGTGGACGTACTCCGGCGGCGTGGCGAACTCTCCGCTCACCGCGTCCGCCAGCATAAGGGCGGTGCCGCTGGGTGCGTCCAGCTTGCGGTTGTGGTGCTTCTCGATGATTTCGATGTCGAACTGGCTGCCGAGTATTCTGGCAGCGGTCTTTGCCAGCGCCGACATCAGGTTTATCCCTAGAGACATGTTGAAGCTGAAGAAGATGGGTGTCTGTTTCGCCGCCTCTCGCACCTGGGCAATCTGGGTTTCGTCCAGACCGGTGGTTGCCAGTACGAGGGGGATGCCGCTGCGCTCTGCCAGTTCCAGCAACCTATTAAGGGCCGAAGGGTGGCTGAAATCCACGATAACGTCGGCCTTTGTGTCGCACGTTACCGCGCTTTGAAAGACAGGGTAGCCCAGCTGCAAATCGGTGGCGGGGTCGATGCCGGCCACAATGTTACAGTCGATGCTACATGCCCGTACGGCAACTGCCCGGCCCATAGCGCCCCCGCAGCCTGAGAGTATGATATCAGTCATTTGCCCACATCCTTACTTGATTAGCCCATGTTTTTTCAGCTGCCCGGCTAGCTGCAGCTTGGCGGCCGGGTCAATTTCGATGAGAGGCAACCGGCAAGGGCCGACCTCCCAGCCCATCAGGTTGAGGGCCTCCTTGACCGGTACCGGGTTTATGTCGCAGAACATGGAGTCGATTATCCCCATCAGCCCGGTTTGTAATTTAGCCGCACCGGCGGTGTCGCCATCTAAGAACAGCTGGGTCATCTGGTGGGTCTGCACCGGTAAAATATTTGCGATAACCGAGATAACCCCAATACCGCCCAAGCTCATAAGCGGGATGATAAAGTCGTCGTTGCCGGAGTAAAAGGCCAATTCGTCGCCGCACATATCGATTGTCCGGGCCGCCGAGCCTATATCGCCGTTTGCCTCTTTGGTGGCAACTATGTTGGGGTGTTTACTGAGCTCAAAGTATGTATCGGGAGTGATGTTCATGGCGGTGCGCCCGGGCACGTTGTAGACTATCATAGGCAGGTCGGTGGCGTCGGCAATGGTGCTGTAGTGGCGTATCAGACCGCGCTGAGAGGTTTTGTTGTAGTAAGGCGTGACGTGCAGCAGCGCGTCGGCGCCCACCCGCTTGGCTTCTTTAGAAAGTGCCACGGCATGGGGAGTGTCGTTGGAGCCGCAGCCCGCGACAATTGGAATCCGCCCGGCTGCGCGCTCGACAGTGTAGCGGATGCACTCAATCTGTGTTTCATCCGAGAGGGTAGAGGCCTCGCCGGTGGTGCCGCAGATGACGATACAGTCGGTGCCCTCGCGGATATGCCAGTCTATAAGCTCGCCCAGCTTGGGGTAATTTATGCTCAAATCCGGGTTGAACGGCGTGACAATTGCAACGCCTGAGCCTCTGAATACAATCTTCTTCATTTGGCTGTACCTCCTAAGTGTGATATGTGCGGTATTTCATTTTGCCTGAGACTGCAGCTGGGGCCTTGCTTTGCCTAAGAGCCTGGCGTATAATGTGGAAAGCTTACACGATAAAAAGGGGACGCCGGCTTTGGATATTGTTATTGTAGGCGACAACAAAAGAAAATTTCTTGATTTACTGTTTTTAGCTGATGAGCAAGAAGATATGATTGACAAATATTTGGATAGAGGGACGCTATTTGCGCTATATGACAGCGACTTAAAAAGCATTTGCGTTGTAACAGAAGAGGGGAATGGCGCTTTCGAGATACAGAGCTTGGCGACATACCCGCAGTTCCAAGGAAGAGGATACGGTAGACATCTAATCGGATATGTGTGTAACTATTATAAAGGCAAAGGCACGATTATGATTGTCGGAACAGGCGATAGTCCTACTATTATACTATTTTATGAGAATAGCGGCTTTGTGTTTTCTCACCGCATAGAAAACTACTTCCTTGAGCATTACAATAAGCCAATCTTTGAAGCAGGTGTGCAGTTGAAGGACAAAGTATATTTAAAGAGGACCTTGTGATTTAGCTCTAATCAAAATACCCCTTCGCTGCCAAAAGCTCCGCAGTCAGCACCGCGCCGCCCGCAGCACCGCGCAGCGTATTGTGCGAAAGGCAGACAAACTTCAGGTCATATACATGGTCGGGGCGCACTCGGCCGACGCTGATAGCCATTCCGTTCTCTAAGTTGCGGTCTAGGCCGGTTTGGGGACGGTTGTCTTCTTCAAACAGGTGTAGGAACTGCTTTGGCGCACTGGGCAGTGCGAGCCTTTGAGCCTCGCCGGCGAAGTCGCGCATCAATTTCTTGGCGGCCTCGATTTCGGGTGGCCGCTCGAACTTTACGAATACGGCAGCCATATGTCCATCGCTGACCGGAACACGCAGGCATTGCGTGGTTATTACCGGCTCAGTGGCATCTACAATTGCGCCACCCTGCACTTCGCCCCAGATTTTCAGCGGCTCTCGCTCGCTTTTTTCTTCCTCGCCGCCGATGTAGGGGATAACATTATCCACCATTTCCGGCCAGCTCTCGAAGGTTTTACCTGCCCCGGATATTGCCTGATACGTACAGGCGAGCACCTCTTTTATCCCAAATTCGCACAGAGGATGGAGTGCAGGCAGGTAGCTCTGCAGCGAGCAGTTAGACTTGACAGCGACAAATCCGCGCCTCACGCCCAGCCGTTTGCGCTGTGCCGCGATGACCTCCAAGTGTTCAGGGTTGATTTCGGGTATAACCATGGGCACGTCTGGGGTGCCACGGTGAGCCGAGTTGTTGGAGACTACCGGGCAATTGAGCAGGGCGTACTTGTCTTCCAGTGCTCGCACGGCCTCTTTGGGCATATCCACCGCGCAGAAGATAAAATCGACCATCCCTGCGATTTTTTCGGCATCCCCGTCGGCGTCCATGACGGTCATCTCGGCAATGGCGGGTGGCAGCGGTGTTTCCATTGCCCAGCGGCTTCGGGTAGCGTCGGCGTAGCTCTTGCCGGCGCTATTGGAGCTGGCAGCAAGCGCGGTGATCTTAAACCAAGGGTGGCCATTCAGAAGACTCACGAAGCGTTGGCCTACCATGCCGGTGGCACCCACTATGGCTGCTTTATACGTTTTCATGTCGATTTTGGCTCCTTTGCGCAAAATTCTTATGCGCATGTTTCTTGCGTTTCTTATGAAACGCAACCGAAACATATGCGCAATTATATTCTAAAGTTTACGAAGAATATAATAAGCGACCGGGTTGAAAACCGGTCGCGAATGCAATATAATAATAAGCGCTGTGCCGCGCAAAGACCATGCGGGCACGAAGTTCGGAAGCGCCTCATCATATTGCATGATGACAGTTGCATGCCTTGTCGGCAATGCACCCAGAAAACAGCGTGGCCTGGGTGCTGTCTTCTTCGGCGGCTGAGCCTTTCGGCGGGACATTAGCCTGGCCGGCCCGTTCCCGCGTACTTATCAAGAGCCGCGCCTCTATCCGGTTCTTCTTACCAGTGTACCACTTACAATTTGCCCTGTCAAGAGAAACGTCACAAAGAAGGAGAGTCTTAGATGACCTACAATAAAAGGTTTACATTAGCCACGATTTTTGTTGTAACGTTGCTGTTTGCAAGTTGTGCGGGACAACAAGAAAGCCCACCTGAGCAGCTGCCTGTCGAACAGGCAGTTTCGCCGGAACCTAATTCTTCAGAGCGAAACGAAATGGCCACACCGCCGCCTGAATACGAATATGAGGCGGTATGGGAGGAGCAAACTCCCGCAATTACAACAGAGGTTGCGCAAGCTTATTACGCCTTTTTTAGTAGCTTAGAAATTATTGAGTACGTAGGCATACATGGGCCTGGGCAAATGTGGGGGCATCGCGTTGGGGACGAAGTGCGCTTGACTAAGGTAGTAGTGCTTTCTCAAATAGAGGAGCTGGGCAACCCAATTCTTGTTCTTTATGAATTCGCACTTGAAAATGATGGCTTAACTGTAAATGAGTTTATGTTGGCAAGTGCTTATCTCGTCAGAGACGGGGAGTTGGACAGTGTTTTGAACGAAGAAGAGTTTGGGACTATTTTTAACGTAAACCCTATTATTGATGGATGGCCTACGCATGCCCGTGACCCTAATGGAGTTATACAAGAAGTTGAGATTAACGGGGAGAGAGTCTTCTCTATTGACCTTCTGTTAGGTTCACAAGCTGAAATGGACACTCTTCTTGGAATGCTTAGAGAACGCATGTAGCTACGACTCAAGGTCAAAAGGAGACAATAAAAATGAAACAAATGCAAACCTCAGATTTTGATTACCACCTGCCCGAAGAGCTAATCGCCCAGACCCCTTTGGAACAGCGAGACGGTTCTCGCTTGCTTGTCCTTGACCGCCAAAGCGGGGAGGTCGACCACAGGCAGTTCAGGCAACTGCCCGACATTCTGCGGTCGGGGGATTGCCTTATTCTCAATGACTCCCGGGTGTTGCCAGCTCGACTGCTGGGCGAGAAGGTACCCAGTGGCGGTGCGATAGAGTTTTTGCTCCTAGAGCGCCGGGAGGAGTACGTTTGGGAGATTCTCACCCGCCCGGGTCGCAAGGCGACCGTGGGGGCAAAGTTCTCCTTTGGCGGGGGGAAACTTTCCGGGGAAATAACCCAGGTGTTGCCCGACGGCAACCGGCTGGCGAAGTTTTCCTGCGAAGGTGACCTTATCGCGGTATTTGACGAGGTCGGCAAGATGCCGCTACCCCACTACATCACTGAGGAGCTGGAAGACAAAGAACGCTACCAGACCGTCTACGCCAAGGAGGCCGGTTCGGCGGCAGCGCCCACGGCCGGGCTTCACTTCACCCCTGAGCTGCTGGACAAGCTGCGGGAAAAAGGCGTTGGCATCGGCTTTGCCACCCTGCACGTGGGGCTAGGCACCTTCCGGCCTGTGAGTGACGAGAAAATTGAAAACCACCACATGCACACCGAGCGCTACACCCTGCCCGAAGAGACAGCAAAGCTCATCAACGATACAAAGCAGGCGGGTGGCCGGGTAATTGCGGTGGGGACGACTTCCTGCCGCACCATTGAGGCAATAGCCCAGGACAATGGGGGCAAGGTAGTGCCATGTTCCGGCGCGACTGAGCTGTTCTTGTACCCGGGTAGTGAGAGCAAATTCCAAGTGCTTGATGGACTGATCACCAACTTTCACCTGCCCAAGAGCACGCTTATAATGCTGGTGGCGGCTTTCGCTGGGTTCGAGAGCACCATGGAGGCGTATAGGCAGGCGGTAGAGGAGCGGTATAGGTTTTTCTCGTTTGGAGACAGTATGTTGATTCTCTAATCACCGCAGTATTTACAAAACAGTCAGCTTGGTGTATAATTGTATAGTAACGTCGCGCCTCGGTATGAGGGCGGGCTGGTCCTGTGCGGCGGGGAACCGTGAATCATGTCAGGCGGGGAACCGAGCAGCATTAAGCGGTAAACTCCGCGCGCCGCAGGTAACCTGTCCGCCCTCATGCCGAGGACCGGCACCAGTAAGATGGTTTTTTGGCTCGCGTCTACGGGGGCAAAAGGCGCCCCCTACGCGCTCCGCATCACAGAGATGTAGTTTTGTGGATGCGGGGTGTTTTTTTATCCGCACCCTTTTTTGTGGATGCGGGGTTTTCTCGCCCGTCTACCTGTCATCTACCAGCCACTCATACCCAGCAGAGGAGGGCTAACGATGAAGAAGATTATCGCTGCTGCACTGGCCCTTTGTGTGGGAGTTTCTTTTTTCGTGCTTGCTGTGCAAGGCGGTGTTCGCATACCTCCAAGACCGTGGGAAGTTGAATTTGAAGAGCACGATCGAATCTTTATCGTGACCCCAACTCCAGGGCAGCCATTTTTCGCTGACGAATACGCGGGGTGGAATAGCTGGGTTGAATCGCAGAGCGAGTGGCAAGAGCCGTCGCATGACAAAGAGCGTTGGAGGCTACGTTCGGGGCTCTACTATCACACCGACCCATTAACTAATATCTATTATGTCGATGAATACTTCTACGAGGGCAGCTTGTTTTTTTCGAGCGATGGCCGCTATTTTGCACAGGTGAATGGGATGATTACCACCGGAACTTATGGGAAGTTGGACGGTGAAGCGATTCGCTTTTTTGCTGACGGTGAATTTGCGACAAGTTATCAAGTCGGAGATTTAGTGCGCAGAAGAGACCAACATAGCGGGATTGCGGTTACTTCGGCAGGCCTGCTCTGGATGGAGTGGGATACGATTGAGCACAACCAGCAAGCAGCCACCCTGTCTCTTGTAACCAGGGATGGTCGCGCCTACACATTTGACATAACCACTGGGGAGATAATCAGCCAAGTCAATAGGTGTTTGACTGTGATTGTATTTGTCGCCGCTGCAATTGCGCTGATAACCGCAATTATCTTCTTTGTGCGCTATAAGCGCAGAATCTTTAGGGACAGGAAGCAACCACCATGCCACTAGTGAGGGTTTAGCGATGAAGAAAGTTATTGCCGTGCTGCTATCTTTTTGTTTTGGTGTGTTTGTTCTCGCGAACGGTGCGCGGGGAGACAGCATTATTGTCTTTCCTGGTGTACCGTGGGAAGTTGAGTTCAAGGAGTATGGCCGAGTATTTATTATGGCTGTCGATATTGACGGGTGGTGGTGGAATAACCATAGTGCATCACTGGAGCCGCAGCAAAAAGAACGTTTGCAGATGCCCTCGGGCTTGTATTACAATACCAAACCATTGATGAACATTTACCATGTCGATGAAGAGTTTGAGTGGGGCACGGTTTTCTTTTCAAATGATGGCCACTACTTTGTACAGATGGTGCGGGTTCATCCCTCTGAACCTAATTTTTTGAATCATGAAGTGCTTAGGTTCTTTGCAGGGGGACAGCTTGTAGCAAGCTACCAGATAAGCGACTTGGTTAGAAGCTCGCACGCGGTTAGGGCTTCTACGAGTATCGTACATTGGCGGGGAGCAGGCCAAATCGAACACGATCAGCAGTTGGGACTTCTTTCACTGGAGACCATTGAGGGACGCGCCCTCACTTTCGACATCACTACCGGCGAGAAAATCAACCCGGACTCAATACGTTACCGCCTACTGGGAATTATGCCTGAGTTAGAGGCCTTGTTCCGGCGAGTATTATCCGACCGAGATGTCCAATAAATTTCATGCGACAGGAAGTAACCACTATGCCACTAGCACTCTACCGCAAATACCGCCCGCGCACTTTCGACGACCTGGTTGGTCAGGCAGCGGTCTCAACCACGCTCAAGCGGCAGGCCGCGCTGGGGCGGCTTTCGCACGCATACCTGTTCACAGGCAGCCGGGGGACGGGCAAAACTTCTGCGGCGAAAATCCTTGCGAAGGCAGCCAACTGCCTGGACAGCCGCGAGGGCGACCCCTGCTGCGAGTGCGAAATTTGCATTGGCATTGAGGCTGAAAGCCTGCTGGACGTCACCGAAATCGACGCCGCCTCCAACTCGGGGGTGGACAACATACGCGAGTTGCGCGAGCAGTCGTTTTTTACCCCGGCAGTGGCGAAGTACCGGGTGTACATTGTGGACGAGTGCCACATGCTCAGCCAGGGCGCATTCAACGCACTGCTTAAAATTATGGAGGAACCGCCGCCGCATGTGCTATTTATCCTGGCCACCACCGAGCTGCACAAGGTGCCGGCCACCATACTTTCCCGTTGCCAGCGCTTTGATTTTCAGCGGCTAAGCAGCACGGTTATCGCTGGTCGGTTGATCTATGTGGCAGGGCATGAGGGGATCGCCCTCGAGGATGACGCCGCTCTGTTAATCGCCAAGCTGGCCGACGGCGGGATGCGCGACGCCCTCTCACTGCTGGATTTAGTGGCTACGTCGGGCGAAAAAGTAACTTCAGCCCTTGTCCGTGAGCGGGTGGGCCTTGCTTCCAGAGAGCATTTGTTCCTGTTGGGCAGGGCAGTCGCCGGCGGGGACTTTGGCGAAGTGCTCGAGGTTTTGGCCGCCCTCTGCGAAAAGGCTTTCGATTACCAACGGATAAGCGAGCAACTGGTCGTATTCTATCGGGACTTGATGGTCGCAAAGGCGATAAAGGATCCGGGTGAGCTTATCGCCTGTTTGCCCGAGGAGCTTGAGCAGTATAAAGAGCTGGCTGGGAAGCAGAGCATGGCCCGGATAATGGGCTGGCTGGGCACTACCCAGGAGATTCTGATAAAGATGAGCCGGGGATTTTCCCGTCGTGCCGAATTGGAGGCCGGGCTGTTGCGGATGACCTCGCCGGATTTCGCGGTCGAAAATACCGAGCTGCCCAAACGAGCGCCTGCTGCCTCAAAACGGGCGGAGCCAGTTGCCCAACACGTGCCGGCACCGAGCACCATAGAGCCACCTACGCCGCCTATCGAAAAGATACCCATGGAGCCCTTTGAACGGTGGGCCGAGGTGCTAGATGAGCTTGGGCGCAAGAACAAGGCACTCTACGGCACTCTGGTGGATTCCAGCGCTTATGTCAGCGGTGAATTGCTGCTGGTGGACGCGGGCGAGGACAGCATGTTTGCGGGGATGGTGCGCACGGACAGTTACGCCAAAGAGAGCCTGCGCGCCGCCGCCGAGGCCGTGACCGGTAACCGCTACAAACTGGGTCCTTATAACCCCGAGCGTTATGAGGCAAAACCAGCAGCGCAGAGTAAGCTGGACGACATCCTCAAACAGGCGGGGGAGATGGGCGTAGATGTGAAAGTTGAGGGCTGAGGGTAATGGCGGCCGGGCATGGACAATCTGCCCAATTCGTGGTAATATGTAATCGCAATTTTAAGGAGTGATCACCCGGCTGGTTGAATCCTAACAATAGTATGGTTGATTACACAGGAGGTAAATAGCGTGAAATCAAGATTACCAAAAGGATATGGGGGCGGGCCCTCCGACATGCAAGGCATGATAAAACAGGCCCAAAAAATGCAAGAACTCATGGCTGCAAAGCAAGAAGAAATTGCTCTGCGTACTTTTGAGGCCAGCGTGGGCGGAGGGGCGGTAAGCGTGACCGTCACCGGCGCGAAAGAAGTCACCGGCATTACACTAAAGCCGGAAGTAGTTGATCCGGATGATTTAGAGATGCTGCAAGACCTTATTATAGCGGCGGTGAACGAAGCGCTGCGCACTGCTGACGAAGTTTCCGCCAAGGAAATGGAGGATATTACCGGCGGTGTGAAGTTGCCTGGGATGTGATTGAGTGAGAGTTCTTAGATTTTTGCCAGAAGTAATATCTAACTTAGTGGGTGCGCTGGCCTGGTGGCGTATCATTCATTCTGTGTTGCCACTGGGCTTTGGCCTTGATTTGTGGTATTGGACAGTGCTGCTCTCTATGGGGGCGGTGCTGGTTGCTGCACCATTTTACCGTATTATGAAAAAACCGTATATGCGTAGGCATTTCGCGCTTTACTTGCTGCCGTTGCTGATACTTGCCCCGGGTACTTTGTTCAGCATGTTGATGTACAATTTCACGAATCTGTTGTTAATAGTGTTTTTTGCAGCGTTGCCGGTTTTTCCGATAGTGGTTGTATACGAAAGGCTATTTTCCTACCGCTTTGCCAAGGAGGCAGAGCAGGGGAGCAAGGATGACTAATAGAGCTAAGCATTTGGAGTATTGGCCGGAGGTGGTCTCTTTTTTGACCGGAATTGCCGGGTCGTTCTCTGGTGTTTTTCCGATACTTTTAGGGATTCCTTTTCAGATAGGGGCGATGATTCTTAGCTTTTTAGCCGCGCTAGTTAGCGTTTATTTCTATCGACTGCACAGAAGACCCCGGATGTGGAAACATCTGCCAATCTACATTTTTCCGTATTTGGTATCTGTGATTTATGTCACTTTCCTCTACACGAATAATCCAACAATGTTCATAGCGGTATTTTTCTTAACCATGCTCCTCGCGGCGGTGCACGCGCTGCCGGGTGTGCTTGTCTGCTATATCTATTCAAAGCGATACTCAGTCCGCTTTACTGAAAACTTGGCCCAAGGGAGCGAAAACTTATGAGCAGCAAAGGTGCGCTGCCAATTGTAAAATTAATCGAGCAGTTTGAGCGGCTGCCGGGTATTGGCCGCAAGTCTGCTCAGCGGCTGGCCTTTCATGTGCTCGAGCTGAGCTACGAGCGAGCCCAAGACTTTGCCCAGGCCATTCTGGACGCCCACCGGAAGATTAAAAAGTGTGTGGCCTGCCAAAACTTAACCGAGCACGAGCTCTGCCCAATTTGCGACCGGTCGGACCGGGACGGCTCCATCATCTGCGTGGTGGAGGACCCGCGAGACATCCTGGCGTTCGAGCGCACTCGGGAGTACAAGGGACTTTACCACGTGCTCCACGGGCTCATCTCTCCTATGGATGGGATTGGGCCCGAGCAGTTGACCATCAAAGAGCTGATGGCACGGCTAGGGAGTGCGCAAGTTGAAGAGGTCATCATGGCTACCAACCCAACTGTAGAGGGCGAGGCTACTGCGGCATATATTGCCCGCCTGCTCAGCCCGATGGAGATCAAGGTGACGCGGTTGGCATACGGCATCCCAGTGGGGGCAGCGCTGGAGTATGCCGATGAGGTGACCCTTTACAGGGCGCTTGAGGGGCGTCGGGAGATGTAAAGCGAAGATTGATTTTCCTGGAAATGTAGGCAGACATAAAATTCGGCAAGAGGTGTCACAGTTTTGCAATAAATCCATGGTAGACTGGTGTTGTAATAATGCAGGTTAAAATGATTGACATTCCTGGCGGCGCGATTGCTGTTGTCCATAGTAATAAGCCGCTGATAACAGACGGGTACTCGGCTCTTGAGTGTTGCCGCAAACGCTGGCGCGGAAATGATAGTCGTAAACAAAGCTGCTATCGCTGAAGACTTCTTTAAGCTATCTACAGGTATCGCTGGCGAGGTTATGCAGAAGCTTGTGAATTACGGATACCGGCTGGCTATTGTTGGAGACTTTTCCCATTACGAAAGCAAGGCGTTGCAGGCTTACATCTACGAGAACAACCGGGGTGTCCACTTATACTTTGTGGCAAACGAAAAAGAGGCGCTCAACAAACTGGGAGACGGAAAATGGACGCAAAACAACTAAAGACAATCGCCAGGAACAAGAAGGCCTACCACGACTACTTTGTGGACGCTTACCTGGAAGCAGGCATAGAACTCGCGGGTACCGAGGTAAAGAGCCTGCGTGCGGGTGGGGTCAACCTCAAGGACAGCTGGTGCGATATCAAGGATGGCGAGATATTTATAAAGTCGATGCATATCAGCCCTTACGAGAAGGGCAACATCTTCAACAAAGACCCGTTGCGGCCGCGCAAGCTGCTGCTTCACCGTAGGGAGATAACAAAGCTGGCGGCCCTTGTTGCCACTAAGGGCATCACGATAATCCCGCTCTCGCTCTACTTTAAGGGGTCGCGGGTTAAGGCGCAGGTGGGGATTTGCCGAGGGAAGAAGCTGTATGATAAGCGGGATGATTTGGCGAAGAAGGCGGCGGCTAGGGATATTGAGAGGGGGATGAAGGAGAGGGGGAGAGAGTAAAAGACATGACAAGAAAGGAAAGGTGACGCAAGTGGCGCTGGAGTCAATGGTATCGGCAATTGGCGGATTAAAGCACGTACTAGAGATTGCTAAGACGGTAGAACACGCCGAGGTTAGGATTGCGTTGCAAGGCGCTATACTTGATGCGCAGCAGAAGGCAATGGAAGTGCAAGAAGAGAACACCAGATTGAAGGAGCAGGTAAAGGAACTTGAAGACGCTGAGTATCACCACAGTGCGCCGATTGTATACTTCAAGAACCATCCCAATATTCCATTTTGTAGCACCTGTTGGGGTACTAGCAAAAGTCGAGTCAAAATTTTTGTTGGGGCGTCATTCAAATGCCCTGCTTGCAAGTTCGAGTTTATTCCCATGGCTTTAGCTGCGAAGATATAAAAGCTTTATTTGCTGCTGCTCATTAATTTTTGAGATTTTAAATATGGGGGCGTAAAGGTTTCGACGGGGACCATGAAGTGTGGTAAGCGAGTAGAGACGCACGATCTCTTTAAAATGTGCACCTTAAAATTAAAAGCAGAAGATAATAATAGCAATCTTGCTTTTGCTGCTTAATTAAGCAGCCGTCCGAACCGGGAGGACCGCGAACCGGCTAGGGCGTCATTTTAGCGGTGAACGTCTCGTGCGGAGTTCCACGGCCCGCGAGATGAACTAGGGATACCGAGCCGGTTTGCCTGCCTATAGGCCGCCGGTAAGGGAATTTAGTATGTAGGCTGCACTCGGAGAAAGCCACATGAATTGATTTTCGGACAGGGGTTCAATTCCCCTCGCCTCCACCACAATTTCCCCTGTCCTGCCTCGATAAAGGCGGGACAGGGGCTTTATTTTAGCCGTTTTCAGGAATATATGTAAGTCTGCCTCGCTGTCATTGACAGCAGGCAGATCGTCCTTACCGTGTGAAGGACGGATAATATTGACCGGCACTTTGTGAATGTGGATTTGCACATAGTCCGGATAAACGTTGACGCGGTTTAGATAGAGGTTGAGCAGTTGCTTGCGCTGAGGCAGGCTACCGCTTTCAAACAACTCCTGCGCACGGCGGTAGGCGGATATAATCTCCTGCTCGTCCAGCCGATTGAGAACGAGACTCGTCTCCTCGTTCTCAATGCGCACACTTAGCGCCTGTTTGTCGGCTTCCAGTGTATCGAGATTTTTTAGTAGTGTTGGACTTCCGGTCTGCGTGATAACTGAAACAATGTTGTCGATTTTACGCTGGATATCATTGCGGCTGTCATATAGACGGCCAAGTGCCTTGACGCCATCACCGGCAAGCTCCTTATGGGATTCATAGTAGGCGTTAATCAATTGCGGAACACGCTCTTCGTCAAAGATGATTTCGCCGATGCGTTTAAGAATAAAGCCCTCCAAATAATTGCGGTTTATGTCCTTATTTTCGCAGCGCTGATCACCGTGATTGTTGTGTTTTGCGCAGCGGTATGTGACCAGCAGATTTTTGTTGCGGCCTGAAAACTGACGGTTGCCATTGTAGGCTGCGCCGCATAGTCCGCAGAAAATCTTGCCCACCAGCAAATAGTTTTCCTTTGCTCGCTGATGGGGTGCAGAATGCGATCGGCTTTTTATAATCGACGCGACACGTTCAAAGGTGACTTCATCCACCAGTGCAGGCATCCCGCCGGGAATACGGATGACTTCATCGTCGGGTTTGCTTCTGTGGTTGTTGCGCTTACCTGCGTGATTGCTCGAAACTGCGCGGTTGAAGATGTAAATACCCTTGTATCGTTCGTTTCGCAGAATCTCGGTGATACTGTTCTTGCCGAACGGGTTGCCGTTGCGGGTCTGGTAGCCAAGCCGATTCAACTCAGTGATAATTTCGTGGTATCCCATTCCCTCGCACACACGCTGATAAATTATCCGTACCGCGTCCGCCTCATTTTCGTTTATTTCATAGCGGCGGGTGATCGGATCGACTTGATAGCCATACGGTGGACGGCCACCCAACGCTTTGCATTTCATGGCAGATTCGCGCATCCCTTTCATCACCTCGCGGGAAAGGTTTTTTGAATAATACTCACTCATGCCCTCCAGTACCGATTCGAGGATGATGCTCTCGGGACTGTCATCCATTTGCTCCAGCACCGACAACAGCGAAACGCCATTTTTCTTCAGCTCACGCTTGTAAAAGGCTGAGTCGTAGCGGTTACGGCTGAAGCGATCGAGCTTGTGGACGATCACGAAATCAAAACCGTGGGTTTTCGCATCGGAAATCATGCTGAGAAACTCCGGGCGGTCGTCGGTTGTTGCACTGCGGGCACGGTCGCAGTATTCATGCATCACCACCGCTCCGGCGCGTTGGCAATATTCATGCATGGCGCGAAGCTGCGCATCGATGGATTCCTCACGCTGATTATCCGAAGAAAACCGCGCATACAGCACAACCTTGGGAATAATTCCTCGGGACTTCATTTTTTCGATCGCGGTCATGTCAGGCTACCTCCTTGGGCTTATAGTTTTCGAGCATGATTTTCAGCAGCACGATGTCGAGACTTTCGGTGGGTTCACTGCTTGCAGTATGCTCCTTCGAAAAATCTACTGTCTTGCCAAAAAATGCTTTTTTCATCTCGGACTTTGTTATATAAATGGTGAGCATAGCCGCTCCTCCTATTAATTGTAATGGGCCCGCCCCGGAATGCAAACTTGCAAACCGGGGCGGATTGTGAAATTGACATAGACAAACCCGCTGACTACTTTTTTAGCGTGTCATCGGGCTTCGCGATTTTGCTGCCGTATGAGCTTTCTCTGATAATCCGCGACAGCCTTGAAGATGAAATCTTCCAACTCCTTGGGGCTCAAATCCCTGCCCACGATAGCCTTGACCTTATCGTATGGGATGCGCACTTGTTCCTTTTGGTTGGCTTTCTGTTCCTGCATGACCTGTAGCATGGTGGATTCATCCAGCATTTTCTCTGCGCTGAGCGCCTTCAGTTTCTGTGCCTGTGAAAGCGACGGGGTTGCTTGCTCGGCTTCTATCGTGGAATATAAAAGCTCCTGCTGCTCATGCGACAGATATGACAGCTCAACAGCAGGATTGAAGGCGATTCGCTTGTCATCTACCATTTGGAGTAACTGCGGAATCAATTCGGTCAATCTGATAAATCGTTGAATTTGCACAGAGCTATCGGGTGAATTTTGCGCCAATAGGTTGCGCGAATTGTGTCCTTGATAATTTTGTCCAACTTGGACTAAACTTTCTTTTGGCCGTCCTGCCTGTCTCTTTATCGCCTCCAACTTCATTTTGTAGGCAAACGCTTTTTCACTCGGCAGGATGTTTTCCCGCTGAACATTAGAATCGACCATCGCAATTATCGCCTGCTCATCGGTTAACTCCCGCACCAAAACGGGGATGGTGTCCAGCCCTGCAATAGCCGCCGCCAATTTGCGCCGGTGCCCAGCGATCAGTTCATAACCATCGCCTTTTTGCCGGGCAATGGCCGGAATCAAAACGCCATTTTCCTTGATACTCTCGACCAGATTTTGAAACGCCTCATCCTGTGCAACCTTGAATGGGTGATTTTCAAATGCACTCAGCACATCAAGGTGCAGCATCTCAACCTTTTCTTTTTTCATATCGTCGCGCTCCGCCTGCGTAGAAAACAAACTATCTGCCGACGGCAGGTCTAGCTTTAAGCCTTTTTTCATCGCGGTATATCCCTCTCTCTATTCTTTTGATGGGGCTGCTTGAATCGTTTAGCCCGCAACTCACGCTCAACGCGAATTTGCCGCTCAATGTCACCATGCCGGGATAAGACATCATGGGCATAGTATAATTTCTTGCGAATGACTTTGATTTTTCCGGACAACTCATCTCGCTCGGCTTTGAACATATCCATGGCCTCCGGTGTTTTTGCAGACTTCATGCGATTGTAGATTCTGACGCGCTGGCGTTCAAAGTCGCTCAAGTTCTGTTTGTGGGTATCTATAAACGCGGTGAGTTGCTCCACAGTTTCAATCCGTTCACGATAGAGCAAGCGGGTTTGCTCGGAGTATTTGCGGATCAGCCGAACGGCGGCGCGTATCTCCGGGGATAGGGGCTTTGGTCGGGATTCATGCTTCCTTGAAAAAACACCGAGGAGATAACAGTAATACAGATACCGGGCGTAAAGGCCTTTATACTTACGCGATGTTTTAAGGTTGCCGCGCAGGTGATAATGTTTTGTTTGCATGTGAATAGGCGGCGAAAATTCCGGGCGTTGGTTTTCAAGTATGCGCCCTGCAATGGCTTGCGGCGTGTAGTCCTCACCCAAGGTTTTGAAGCGGATATTATGCTTCATGCCCGCTGGGCGGATGGTTGCATATTTTCGCTTCGGATCATCATTCACGATATAGCCCCATTGCCGCAATAGTCGATAAAATTGCGTATCGGTCATGCTTTGCCGAACGGCGTTGTCGATGTCAGACCGGACGACACTATATAGCGTTGGCTCACCGCGGCGCTCTGCTTGTCGCATCCATCGGCTCCCGGAGGATTTCGCCGGGTTCTCTATGACCGACAACCCGCGCTCGACGCACAGTTTGTCCGACTGCGCCCGCAGATTCTTAAAATACATTGCGTAATTGTTATCCAGTTTTTTGCCATCTACGAAGGATACCGAGTTAACCACCATATGGTTGTGCAGGCAACGGGTATTCAAGTGTGTGGTGACAACCACCTCGTAGCGATCACCCCAAATGTTTTTTGCCAGCGCAACACCGATTGCGTGAGCCTGCTCCGGCGTAACCTCATTCGGGGCAAAGCTCTGATATGCGTGATAGGCAAGATTGCCGCCTGTCTTGCCGAATCGTTGTTTTGTGGCGCTCATCTGCTTGTAAGCGTATTCTCCGACACAGTTTACACCGGTGACATAGAATTGTCGGGCAGTTTTGTCGGTCTGCTCCGCATAACTCAAAACCTGTTGTAAATCCGCAAGCTCCCGTGCGGTATAGGCATCCGGGTTTGCGGTCTTGAGATGGTTTTCCGTATACTCGACCACCCGCGCCAAATTATCGCGAACCGGCCAGATTTTAGTTGTTGCCATCGCGCTTTACCGGACTAATTGCTACTTGCATCTCTAACAGAACCTCAGCAAGCAAGGTCGTGTACATTGTGTCGCCCGACTCGCGGAAATCGTTGTATATCTCCGTAAGCAACCGGATAAGTTCTGCATATTCCAGCGGCGGGGCGGTTTGCGGTTCGTAGCCGTTTGCCAACTTGCGCAGGTACTCCGATAGCGATAACCCACACTTGCGGGCGTTCCGCTCGAAGCACGATTTCTCCTGCGGGGTGGTTCGTACATTGATATGTGTTTCTCGCTTTCTCATAAAATCGATCCTTTCATTGAGGGGGTTACAGGGGGAGCGAAGCGCCCCCTGACAGGCGCAAAGCGCCGGTTGGAGGGATTGGGGCAACACAATCCCTTTGCTTGTTACATAACAGTAGCGGTCAAAAAGTCACTCCTTACCATGGATAATTCGCACAGAAAAAGGCCGCTTCCTTTCAAAAGCGACCTGCGTATTTCTTCCGTGTTATGTAATTTTCATTTTTCTCTGCATAGCTTGAGGATGACCTCATTCAGAAATTCGACGGATTGATTTTCTGAGATATACTTATTTCGGAGTTCGACCAGTGCCCTCAAAATTGCGCCGTGCTCATATTCATCCAACTTGAGGGTATAACGCTTTAGTTTCATGCGTAGATCAACTCCTCCCGAATGATCTCATCAACCCGATTGTGGATATTATTCATTCGCTGAACCCACAGCAATTGATTTTCAGCCTTGAGTTGCTCAGTCACACCCTCGCGTTCTGCCATCTGTTTGCTCAAAAGCTCCATGCGGTCGTTGGCCGCCTGCTCTATTTCCATCAGGTGCGCATTGAGCGGCCCCGTTGTCACGAAGTTCAGATACAAGACGCGCCGGTGTTGTTTGAGATATCTCTTTCGGAGTAATGCGTATTTGCCGAGAACCCCCGGCCCTTCCTCCGGCGCGGTCAGGTTCGGGATTTGATAATCGCCGACCTGCCGATATGTTCCGCCCAATTGCTCAAATAGTGTCATGGTTAGCCCCCCTTCTGTTTGTTGATTTAATTTTATAGGGAAACAAAACGCGCTGCAAATGTGTGGATTTTCAAAGTCAGCCGATTCGGAATAATGCTAGTTGACATCATTCCGAATGCGTGATATACTGCTTGCGTGAGGTGAGCAGCATGAAAAACGATTATATAACCGCACAGCAGGCGGCAGAGAAATGGAATATATCCGATCGGAGGGTTCGCGTTCTTTGCCGGGACGGGAAAATTCCCGGTGCGGTCAAGGACGGAAAGTCATATAAAATTCCGGCTGATGCGGAGAAACCCGCCGACGGGCGGGAGAAGAAAACAGCGGCTCCCGCTGTGCGTTTTCTCAAATGGGAGAACAATATTATCGGCACAATTGATAAGGTGAACGCCGTGACCTTTACAAAACCGGAGTATAACGAGGTTGTTTCGCTTTATACCAGAGGGGCAAATAAGTGGTCGCCGGAGCAGTTTTCGGAGTTTTTATCCGAACGTGTTGTAAGCCGCGACCGCAGGGATATTGAGAAGCTGCTGTTTCGCTGTAGACTTTCTTTTTACGATGTTCTGCGCATTGCCGAGATTACGAGAGGCATTCATCCCAAGGATTTGCTGTGGATTGCAAGCTCCGAAGATGGGCAGTTTGACTCGGTAATCACGGATGTTTTTGACTCGGTGTTTCATCAAAAAATTGACCTGGTCGGCGACAGCATAGACACGCCGGAGGGATATAACATTAAACGTTACGGTGTTTATGAAGGGTGCTACGGTATCTTCAAGCAGCGGATTAGCCCCCTGACCACCGACGTAGAATCAGAGGTCGCCGTTTATTTGCTCGCGCAAAAGTTGGGCGTGCCTTGCTGCCCTGCTTATCGAATTGACAAAGACACCGTGTTTTCAGCCTTTTTATACGATTTTTCGAAAGAATATATCGTGCATTTTCGCCGTTTGTTTGACGGAAAGCGCTCTGATAATGAATATCAAAATCTGATTTCCGTTCGTCTACAGTACAAAAATGATATCGCCCGGATGATTTTACTCGACTTTATCACCCGGCAGGACGACAGGCATCTTTCAAATATTGCCATTAAAATGAGCAATGCGAGCGAATCCTTTTACCCGCTTTATGATAACGGACGCAGCCTGTTTTACGAAGACACGGAAGAAATGGTGTTGCAGGCGGTTTCCGATCCGGCCAGTTATGCAACCAGCTTTGGTTACCCAGGGACATATTACGATTATGTGCGCGAGATTGCTAATGAGCGCGGCGGGTTAAATGGGCTTATGAATTTGGATATAACAGAAAATGAAATCAAGGAAATTTTAACACAGGCTGGATTTGATGGATATAGGCTCAGCGGGGCAACGCATTGGATTGTGAGAACGATTCAAATAATAAGAGAGTTTGAGTAATGTGATGCGGTATCAATTCATTCATGTGCGCTCATACCTCTCTAATTTCCATTGTATTTGAGGGCGAGTTAATCCACAGCATAGACCACAGGCTTCTCTATTTGTGGATTTATTGCCAAGGGCAGAGTTCTGCTTCCTGGCTCCTTCTACTTATATAATGGTCGAAAATTCGATTTTTACGAAAACTGGAAGACAGTTACACATAAATAAACAAGACAGCGTATAACCCTCAATATATTGCATGTATTTCCTAGTTGTGTTATGATAGTATAAAACACAGGACAATCTGGAGAGTGATATAATGCCATCGGAAATACAAAATGAACTTGGCTGCTTCACGGCGGACTTTCGTGATGGCTATATCACCGTCGGCGGAGAAACGTTCCCGTCCGGCTTTTTTTTCGTCAACGCCATGAACGAATACCACAAACCATATAATGGCGATGACAGCGAAGATTTTGAGATTGCGCAAAAGCTGCTTATAATGCAGACCTCTGGCAGAGCTATGCGGGACGAGCTGGCGCTTGGTTTGTTCAACCCCCGCCACGCAGAAAAGCTATATGATGAAATTCTTTATAAAATCAACGCCATTTCGCGGGCGAAACCGTTTTGTTATCTGGACTTAGATGGTGAGAGTGAGCGTTGCAAGCAGCTTTTTAGCGATGAAACAGCGAACAAAATCAGCGAGTATTTGCGCAAACGAGCGCTTTTTTATAACGAAGACCAAACCGGATGGGCGAACCATCCGCTGCCACGACAAAGTGATATTAGCGAGTTTCGCGAAGGCGAAGCCTTGCTTCAAGACTACATAAAGATGATAGCTTTCTATGAAGAACTCGGCTGCGGCATAGACAGCGCCCACCAGATCGGCAAGGCTTTTGTCGCCGCGCTGGAAGCGCCGGTAAAGCGCAGCGAAGGCAACCTCATGGCGATGGCGCTGCAATGTATTGCGGAGTATCGTCCACACGGTTTCACGGTTTTTGACCGGGATATGCGAGTGAACATGGAATATGTGTCCGTGCAGAAAAACAAAAGCGCCAGCGTAATCAGCCGCCGCATGACCTTCGAGCGCTTCGGCGACTTTTTGCTGGCGGACTTTTTTGAGGGGTTGCATGTCGGACACTATCCCCTCTTGTGTGGCGTCTGCAAACGGTATTTTCTGCAAATGACCGCCCGTCACCGTAAATACTGTGACGGTTATGCACCGGACGACACCAAAGGTCGTTCATGTGTGGCGTTCGCCGCCCGGAGCAAACGCTTGTTGGCAAAAGAATTGTCTGCCGATCGCCCGCTCAATGAGATTTACAATACACGGCGCGGGACGATAGACAAGCATGTGCAGCGAGGCAAAATCACGCTGGAACAGGCAGCGGCTGCCAAACGATATATTGAAAAGTTACACGACAAAGCCGAATTTGACAACGATTACTTTAACAACGAATACAAGGAAGATATGGAACAGGAAGCAGTTTATGCGGCAGTTGGGATAAAGTTATAATGTGACTTTTGTGGTGACGGGGAGGTGGCGAAGATGGGCAAGCAATACGATGCAGTATTTATGTATCGGCTATCTGAAAAACCGCCAAAAATGCCACTGAATGATTATATTATGGGGCTTGACTAGCACAGCGAAGCAATGTAAGCTGTGAAAGGGTGTCAAGCCAATGAAAAACAAGTACGTACACCGCTCAAGAATTTCGGAGGCAAAATTCAGGCAGTTAATAAAGCAT
>WRAV01000020.1 GCA_009780025.1 Oscillospiraceae bacterium
GTAAATCACTCAGTAATCCACAACTCTATCAACCGCAGCAAAGTCCTCACTCTCGTAAAAACTTATACCCATATACTTCCACTTCTCAAGCATAAACGTTGTTCAATTTTCAAGGTGCAGCGCTTCTTGCGACAAGTAACTATATTTTCTTGTCATTGCCACAGAAGGCTATTCTAGCATGCCACCCACTCTTTGTCAAGCACTTGGCCAACATTTTCTTTCGTTAGGCGACCAGGAAATAATATCATATTCATGTGAGCAATGTCAATACCCTTAAACCATCTTTTTTCGGGGGATTTTTCAAGATCGGCACTGCCTTTTACCATCTTGCTGGTAAATACTCGTAAATTCGCGTTATTCCACGGCTTCGATCAAAGCTTTTTGAGTACACTTAGCCCTCCTCTATCACTGTGGCGAGTGACAAAGCCACCGCCGTAATCGGGATGATAATCGCAATAAGGGTGTCCCGGCATGCTTCTGTTTTGCAGCATTGCACTAATCACCAGCTTATGAGTAACAACGCTTATTCTCTCCAATCCGTATTTCCGGGCACAGCCAGCAATCTCGCGCAAAGCCTGGCTGCAGCGGCTAAAAAATGCATAGGGCAACTCTCCCCCCGGTAGAGCGGTCAACTTTTTGGAGAAGGCCCAAGCCTCGAACAGCTTGTCCGCGATAACTTCGCTGTAACTCTTGCCCGCCAAGGCACCGTAATCAAAGTCGGCCAGTTGAGCAAGCGTTGTTATGCTCGCCTCCGGGTAAATGGCATAAGCGCTTTCAAGGCTGCGAATAAGCGGACTGGAGAACACCGCCTGCGCTGCGGGATACTCTCCAGCCCTAGCTTTACCGCGTAGCACTTCCACCCCATCTTTGTGTGCCGGATGGTCGAGCCTGCCCAGAAAGCGGCCTTCTTTTTCGCACTCGGTGTACGCACCTCTTATTAACGTAAGGGTAAATTCCATAAGCATCAATCCTATCGTATTCAACATTTATAATGAACAATGCCCCCAATAATATCCCTTCCCCGTTTATCTGTCAACATCTTGTTCTTGGTTCGATGTAAGTATAGCGCACATTACAAGAAGGCAGACCGCCGCTACCCAATCCCTGTTGTCCGAGTGCATAACTGGCATGGCAGAGTGCAGTATAGTAGGAACTGCAGACATTGCCGCGTAAAGCAAACGGTAGAATGCGAGAGATAAGGCTGCCGCGAAAATACAGTGCAACACCCTACCTACGAGGAAATATCTCCAGCTCAAATGTGTTTTGCCAAACAGCGAAACCACCTGGAAAATCGCGCTCAATCCGCCCCAGGCTCCAAAGACCGCGATGAGGACAATCCTTGCCTGCCCGCCCAGCACGGCGGCATAGGCAGAACCCGAAGTCACCTCTAAGAGCCCGGCGCTAAGAGCGCCTATAAAGTCCGGACTGAGCCTGGTTGCCGCAGCTAAAAACTCTATGGCGCCGCTCCCCTTTATTAGATACAACAGTCCGGAAAACAGCACGGCAAAAGCGCACATATTTATCATGGCGGAGCTAGCCCCGTTCACCGCAACCACAAACGCACTCACCACGCCCCCTGTTTTTATCGATGCCTTCTCTTTTGCAGGCTGGGGGGCTTTCAGCGAAAATATCACGCCAACCAAAGCCGATGCCACTATCTGCGCGGCAAAGAGCAGTGCCCCCAACCGAATGTCGAAGAGCATCCCCGCACCTACCGCGCTAATCATAAAGGAAGGGCTGGGACCATAGCAAAAACCCAGCATACGCTCGGCGGTGGAGCGATCAATCATACCCTGCTCAAGAAGGGTAGAGATCATCTTTCCGCCCACCGGGTAGCCGCCTATAAGGCTCGCCAGCACCACCACCCCATGCTGCCCCGGCAACCGGAAGACGTATTTAGTTATCAGGCTCAGCGGAACCGAAATGATGCGCGCCCCACCGCTCAGCACAAGAAAAGATGAAAACACCATGAACGGAAAAAGCGCCGGAATAAGCACCGTACCGCTTATCCGCAGACCCTGCATGACCCCCGCCGCTATGTCCTGGGAGCGTGTCAGCAACCCTATCCCCAAGAGGACCAGCAGCCACGCACCCGCCGGCCCGAAAATTTTCCCCGCCTTATCCCCCATACGTCGCCGCCCTTTCAGTGTTTTCTCTCCTATATATATGAGCAGGCGGGTAGCGGCATAACCAATGGGAGCCCTCTGGTTCTCACGCTTGCAGGGGGTACATATCTATATAAGTATCCAACCTGTGGGAAGGGGTGAGCAGTATGCGCAAAAACCGCAGGGGCAGAGACGCAGGGGAAGAAAGCCCCAAACCCAGGACCGGTATAAGTGAGTTGTTTGACATCCCCGGCGCTGTTATAACCCAGGAAATGCAGATAGAGCTGGCCGGCAACACAGAGGCTGTGATAACCGGCTGCACCGGTGTGCTCGAATACAACCCAGATGCTATCCGCTTGGCGGGTAAAAAGCTGAGCGCAAAGTTTACCGGCCGGGGGCTGCAGTTGCGCGCGCTCACACAAAATAGCGCCGTTGTACAGGGATACATATTGAATGTAGAGTTCATCGAACGGTGACTATTGACGCCACATTCGTAACTTTCATAATTTAGAAGAGTGGGGAGCTTATGATCTTAATCCGCCTTTTTCGTCGGCTGCGCGGGACCGTCCGCTTTGAGATTTCCGGGGTTTTGCTTGAGCGGTTCCTCAGCCTACTGGCCTGGGAACGTATCCCTGTTTGGGATGTGGAGCGCCGAGGGCAAACCCTTACCGGCTGCGTTCACGCCGCCGATTATCGCCGCCTGCGCCCACTGGCTAAAAAGGCGGGGGTGCGCTTGCGTTTGCAAAAAAAAGCCGGGCTTCCCTTCAAGAAAAGACGGCTAAAAAAACGCCACGGCCTGCTGGTAGGCCTTGGCATCTTCGCGCTCTTTTTGTTTGGGATGACCCGATTTATCTGGACTATAGAGGTAGTGGGCAACGAGATAATAGCTGAAGAAACTATCATACAGAAGCTGGAAGAGGTCGGTGTGCGCCCGGGGGTTTTGCGCCGAGGAATCAACGTGCGCGAAGTCGAACGGCTGACAATGCTTGGGGTGCGGGATCTGGGTTGGATTGCCCTGAACATCGACGGCTCTAGTATTTACGTGGTGGTAAACGAGGCCATACCCACCCCTCCGAATATCGACCCACGCACTCCGAGCAATATAGTGGCCGCCTACCCCGGACAGCTGATTGAGATGCGGGTCTACCAGGGGCAACCGATGCTTAAACAGGGTGACGCTGTCTATGAGGGGCAGGTAATAGTCAGCGGAATAACCCAAGATAGCTTTGGCCAAAACCTTTTGCGGCATGCCCGGGCCGATATAATCGCCGAGGTTTACCGAGAGATAGAAATTCGTGTGCCGCTCGACCAGACCGCGTACGAGGAGACCGGCTCGAGTGCTCGCCGCAACTTCCTGCGGGTGTTTGGCTTTGAGGCGCCGCTCTTCTTCCCCCGCAATATAGCGCGACCATATGTGATAGACCGGACAGAGACCCCGCTCATGCTGCTGGGCGTCCAGTTGCCGATAACCCACCGCAGCGAAGCTTTCACCCTGATGCGCGAAGTCCCGGTTCGCTTTGACGAAGAGCAGGCCCTTGAGCGTGCCATGTTCGAGTTAGAGGTTGCTCAGGCAGCCCAGTTTGCCGGGGGTACTATTATAGAGCGCACTCTGCACGGCAGCCTTGTGGAAGACGAGTTCGTCCTGCGGGCAAGCTATGTGGTACATATAAATATCGCTCGGCCGCAGGAGATTTATCTGGGGGATGGGTTGCTGGCCTTTAGCTGGGGGAATTAGACGCAAATACTAATCACAAAAACTCCACCTCAACCTAAACAATCCTTATCATCGCCTAAACATGCTCCAGTATCTAATTGTGTAAACTATAGCGGTAACTACAGTAGTAAAAGTTAACGTGTAAATGAACCCACTTATTATATCGGGAACAACCACCTCCTCGGGAACCTCAAGTTCAAGGATGTGGTTGTACACAAGTAGCGATGGTATCGCTATTAAAAGAACCCAAAACCAGAAACTGTGAATTCCCATGCCAAAATTCAATAACAGCGCTATCGGAATTAGTAAAACCAACCAGGTGAATAGGAGTATTAGCGTTACTCTAGCACTCCCTGCTCTAAGTCCGACATAAACGCTGATTACAACAAGAAACGAATGTATTAGGTGGATTAAGAAAATAAAAAATCCACCAATTGAACCTACCGGTATAAGTGTTTCAAAATCCCATGAACTATGGATAATAACATTGCTAGCCGCTTCCTCTGTCACTAAAGCATTTGAGTTATCATATGTACTGGCGGCCGTGTGGTTGCGTGTGTTGATAGCCGCCGTGATAATTAGAATTAGAATTATCACTGATATTATAAGCAATGCTCTTATCTTTGCTTTTCGGTCAGCTTTAGACAATACTATCATTATTAACGCCGTAGCTACCCCTAACACAACAACTATCCATTGAGTACTTAACGCTTCAAGAAAATATCCCCAAAAAACCACCACTGATAATCTCCTCCAAATGAGAGTACACATTATAAAACAAGATATATCTGCCTGCATTATACCATATTTCGCCTTTTTTTGCAATATATATTGCCACATTTTCTGGTTTCAATTTCCATATAAGTGTTCAACATTACAGTAGGATGTAACAGTATATTACAATTTCACAGTTGCAACAGCGTCGCGGATATGTTATATTTTGAACAAAAGTGGACAAGTACTTAAAGGTTTGGTGCGATATTAAAGCAGAGGTATTCACAGCAAATGGCCCACGAAATCACTATGCTGCTCAGCGGAATATGGCGTCAGTTGCAGCTGATTTCCCCATATTGGGTTGCCGGGTTGTTGGTTGGTTCGCTGGTGTCAGTCTATCTCTCTGGCAAAATCGCGACAAAGGTGTCCGGACTGACTGGCGCTAAGGGGCTGAGGCTACCGCATATCTGCGCGGCTTCGCTTTTAGGCATTGCCTCGCCTCTCTGCATGTTCGGCACGGTGCCGGTTATCGCCGCCCTGGGCAAAAAGGGGCTGCCTGCCTACTTGCTCGCAGCCTTTATGGTTAGCTCTGTGATGCTCAACCCGAATCTGCTATTGCTCACGGTGGTGCTGGGCCGAAACCTTGCGCTGATGCGCTTTGCCTTTGTGCTCGTGGCCGGGGTGCTGGCGGGTGTACTTGTCCGGCTGTTTGGGGATGGAAAGCGGCTGTTTTTGTTTGAGCGCTTTAAGGCAGAGGGGGAGCAGATAAAAAAATCCATCCTGCACGACCTTGTGAAGGCCTTCCGCGTCACTGCGCCTTATCTTTTGCTTGGGGTGGCGTTGACCGCAGTTTTGGACAGGTATATCCCGCCCGAATGGATTTACGGAATGTTCGGGGCACGGCGGGGGCTGGGTGTGCTCTTCGCCACCACACTGTCCATTCCGCTGTACGCCTGCGGGGGCGGGGTTATCCCGCTGATAAACGCCTGGCTGCACGTTGGAATGGGCCGGGGTGACGCTCTCGCCTTTATGCTGGCGGGGCCGGCCACCAAGATAAACAGTCTAAGCGCAGTCAAGATGATATTGGGCCGGCGGATATTCGCGGTTTATTTAGCCTATTGCTTGGTGTTCTCAATGGTTGCGGGATTACTTATTGAATGGATGATGTAAATTTGTTTGGAATCCGATACGCTTCTGAAGGCGACGAATCTTTTTGGTTTGAGCTTGATAACCATCTGGACGAACGAGAGTTTAGGCTAAAGGTCAGGGACAAGCGGGGATACGTTATCAGTGATAATGAGAAGCCTATCGGAATTATGCGTTACAATCTGTTTTGGGACAACATGCCGTTTCTTACTCTGATTTTCCTTGAAGAAGCCTATCGCGGGAGAGGTTTTGGCAGACAGTCAATGCTATTTTGGGAAGATGAAATGCGCAGCCTCGGCTACAAGGTTGTTATGACTTCAACACAGATAGACGAGCAAGCGCAACATTTTTACAGAAGGCTTGGGTATGTAGAACGCGGCAGCCTCTCTTTAGACAATACGCCAATTGAGCAGGCACAAGAAATATTTATGCTAAAAGTTTTGTAGGCCGCTGATAAGCATTTGGGAAGGAGTAACACTATGCTCAAACTGATTGGAAAACTTGCTGTGCTCGCCATAATGGCGGCGCTAACTTTCTCTGCCTGTGGGAATGGAAGCGCACAACCACAACAGGCTGAGCTACCCACGCCTCCCACGCCGACACTCCAGCAGGAAACTTTGACTGTACCTGCCGAAGACCCCGAACCATCGCCCCCTCCCGAAGACCTCATCGGTCTCTCCTTAATCTTCGTGGAGCAGACCACCGGAGTTGACGACGGCGTGGAGCGGCTGGTGCATTCAATGGAGCAGGGCGGCCAGCCATTCTACCGCACACAGGCGTCCCCGCACGGACTATTCGGCTCAGATGACGTTGTGCTGCTCAAAATCAACGCCCAATGGGACGAGCGCGGGGGCACCAACACCGACCTTATTCGCGGGGTAGCCCAGGCAATACTCGATCACCCCGAGGGCTTCACGGGGGAGGTTGTGATAGCCGACAACGGCCAGGCACAGTTTGGCAGCGCACGCACCGGCGGCAGCCTGAACTGGACAAATAACAACGCCGAAGACCCGGCACAATCGGTGATGAGCGTGGCTGGTGATTTCCAGAGCCAGGGGTACCAGGTAACCGGCGTATTGTGGGACACTTTTACACGTGTGCGGGTGGGCGAATTCAATGAGGGCGACTACACCGACGGCTTTGTGGTCGAGGATTATGTCCACTCAACCGGGCTGGAGATCAGCTACCCCAAATTTACCACTGAGTTCGGCACCCAAATAAGCTTCCGCGAGGGCATATGGGACTCCACGAGCTCCAGCTATGACAGTGAGCGGCTGCGAATTATCAACATGCCGGTGCTAAAACATCACGGGTGGTTCCAAGTCACCGGAGCTGTCAAAAACTATATGGGTACGCCATCCGACATGCTCACGGGTGGCCGGGCCCACCTCAGCACCGGAACCGGCGGCATGGGTACTCAGATGGCCCACACCAGAATGCCCGCCCTGAACATTATGGATATGATATGGATCGGCACCGAGCGTGGACCTTCTAACCCCAACTACCGCGCTACGCGAACCGACCTGATAGCCGCCAGCACCGACGCCGTAGCCTTGGATTATTGGACAACCCGGTATGTGCTTATCCCAGCGGCAGAGCAGCGCCTGGGCTCTCGCCCCACCCAGATGAACCCAGCCGGAGACTATCCGGGCACATTCGGCCACTGGCTGCGACTCTCTAAATATGAGATTCTAGCAGCTGGCTACCATGCGACAATGGACCCTGAGTATATGCGGGTGATTGGATAGCCGCCATGCTGTAAAAAGAACCGCTATTCTTCATTTCTGTTTGTCATTTTTGGTTGCTTCACACGCCCGCAAATAACGCAATAATCCCACCCGAACTTGTCTTTAAATAGGCTGTCATAATATATCAAAATCCGCTATTGACAGCCTCTGTGGAAGATGGTAAGATGTAACGGACATTACATTTTGAAAGTGAGGAGGCTATAAAATGCTTGCAGCACAAATTATCATTATCGTCGCGCTAATCGCAATGATTAGCGGCAAGGTTCCGCTCTACCTAACGGCCTTTGTGGGTGCAACTGTTGCCGCGTTGGCGGCGGGTTTCCCTATAAACGCCGCATTTGCCCCTGCCGGATATGATGGCCCACACGTCATTGGTCTGGTAATTGCAAGCGGTTTGAACCCTGTTATTCTGGATATGCTGGGCGTTCTACTGTTCATAGGCATCATGGAGAAGGTCGGATTCCTCAACAGTATCATCCTCCAGATTATTCGCATTGGCCATAAGCTAGGCGGAGGCCCTGGCGTTGCAACAGCCGGCGGTATTGGCGCCGGTATAATCGGCGGTATGACCGGTTTTACACAGCCCGCTATTACCGGTGTTGTCACCGGCCCGCCTGCGGTGCAAATGGGTGTGGACAAAAACCGCGTCGCCGGTATTTTGGCTCACGCGGGTCACCTGGGCAACTTGGGTGGTTTTACTCACCCAACTATCTTAGCTGTTGTAGCTATGACCGGTATTGCATGGGGACCTACCAACATTGTCGGAATCATTGTTGCGCTGTCTATTTTTGCCGCTAGCTATATCCGGGTTCGCCGTATGATGAAGAATGAGGGCACGCTCGACCAAAAAGTTGACCTCCAACTCGAAACCTCTGACGTCCCGTTCGGGAAAGCCATCATTCCCTTCATCATCTTGATTGCGGCGTTCGTCGCAGGTATCCCCGTCTTGATGGTCGGTATCGGCTCCGCGCTAATCGTTGTCTTGATGAGCATACGCAATTTCATCCAGGGCGAGAAGGGCATGATGGAAGGCCTCGGGCGGATTACCGTTCCGCTATTTGCCACAGTTGCGTTCTTGTTCATGGCCAGGGTTGTCAATGAGATAGGCCTAATCAACGTTCTGGTCAGATCTGAGTATGTTGAAGGCGTAGGCAATGTTGTTGTTGGCGGCGCGCTTTATGGCGCAATGTCGGCAGGGCCTTTGGCGCTAATTCTCATCATGTTCTTTGTTGGCTCTTTCGCGGGCTTGGTTACTCAGTCTAACGGCGCGTCTATCCCGTTCATTCTCCCAGTTCTGATGGCGCTTCTGGCTGCCGGTGTTAACCCGGTTGCGGCAGCTGTAGCCGCTGCAGGCGGCCCGGCTATAATGCAGTATTACCTGACTGGTGGACCGGTAGCTGCGCTCTCCACCGTCATACCCGTCATTCCCGGTTCGGACCTCAAGCTCGCAAACAAATTCCAACGGCCGTCCATACTTGTGGGCATGGCTGTGTTGCTCATAATCAACATTTTCCTCGCTCTTGTAATGCCACACGCAATCTAAGCTTTCATTTCCCGATAACTATACATTAATTCCAGCTATTTTCCGCCCTGCAATGTAGGTTTTGCAGGGCGGAAAGTTCATTTTCACTATTACTGCTAAATGGAAAGGACGGGTTAGGTATGCAAAAAAAGAAAGTAGCAGTCTTTCACACCGGTGGAACTATTTCGATGAAGAAGGACGCAGACGGCGGCGTAAATGTGCAGGAGAACAATCCTCTTCTAAACAGCGTGTTAGACACTGCAGAGCTAGTTGAAGAGCTGATTTTCGGTGTTCCCTCACCACAGATGACCGAGCATACTATGGCAGCTCTGGCAAGCGCAATTAAGAAAAAGCTGAGCAGCGACAACTTCGATGGCGTTGTTGTTACCCATGGCACAGATACAATGGAAGAGACCGCTTACTTCCTAGATATAACCGTTCCAAGCGATACCCCTATTGCGATAACCGGCGCAATGCGTTCTACCAACGATTTGGGGTCTGATGCATTGTTCAACTACCAGTCCGCGATACGGGTCGCTATGAGCGACGGCGCAAAGGGTATGGGCACAATGGTTGTGTTTAACGAGCAAGTTCACGCAGCGCGCAGCGTGATAAAAACCCACGCCACTAACCTGGCAGGCTTCCAGAGCCCGGGGAGTGGCCCTATTGGGTATATCTCGCCAAGAGAGGTCGTCTTTGGTCGCGCACTGCCGCCACGCACGCATTACGAAGTGGATGGTATAACTAAAAACGTCTTGTTGGTAAAAGCCCATGCCGGGATAAACTCAACGGTTTTTGACGCGCTCGAGGCGCTGGCTGAAAAGAAGGGCCAATACCCGATAGACGGTTTGGTTGTGGAAGCTTTTGGCGCCGGCAACATACCCGCGTGGATCGTCGAGTGTCTGCAAAAAGTAGAGAGTAGGGGTGTTCCCATAGTGCTGGCGACTAGGTGCATCGACGGCCAAGCCCAAGGTCTCTACGATTATTCTGGTGGCGGAAAGGCCCTGAAAACCAGGCAGGTTAAGAGCATTGTTTACTCAAACGGCCTGACCGGCCCCAAAGCCCGCCTGAAACTGGCAATACTTTTGGAGAAGACAAAAGACCCGAAGGAAATAGAGGCTGAGTTTACAAAGTATAGCTGACAAGCTTAAAGATCGCTTCAAGGATTTTGGGTGGCTTTTTAAGCCAAGAGCTTTAAGAACTTTAAGGCCAAGTTCAAAGTCTTAATATTAATTCGCTTCCGCGGCATAAGCGGTACATTAACCCCAGCCCGCAGGCTGATTCAATATTTGGTCTTGACCTTGAACTTGACCCTGGCGGTCGGGGATGGAACCCCGACCCTACAGCGCCAGGTTGGGGCAAATCAGTGGGCCCGATGCAAACCTGCGGGCGAGAAAATCCCGTCCCTACAGCGATGCGCTCGTGGGGAAAGGTGGGACACACAAGGGTGCACGGGTTTGTGGGGAAATATCGGTACGCGCAGGGGCGCGTACCTTACTGCTACAGCGGACAAGCATATTGAAAATCGCACCTACAACAACGGGTCTACGGGAGCACCGGAACGCCTGGGGGTGCGCCCCTGCAGGGTTAGACCTTAACCTCAAATACCCCCTGGAGCAGTTTAGAATCCCGTTGATCATAATAAGGCAAAGCTCGAAGAGCACACCTGCGCGGGGTGTGCTCTTCACCTGTTTGTAGGGGGCAGCCCCGCTATATTTTTCTAAAGCACCCTATTGCCAGGTAAATTGCCGACCCTACAACCAGCGCGGCGGTGAACCCAAATGTCATGGACAAAATAATCGACAACACCGAACCCGCTACCGACATGATTCCGTTTATCCCCCACATTACGGGAATAACATCGTTTTTATTGCTTTCACCCAAAAGGATCATCCCTCTAGGGAACGGCATCCCCATGAAAAAGCCAGGTATTGCCACAGCTATAGACGCGACAATAACTTTCCCGGCAACGCCAAACCCCGCAGTCTGCTGGAAGATACCGCTCAGTAACAGCAGCAAAATAAGACAAACCACCGCCGCTATGATTGGCGGCAAGTATACCCTACCCACAGCCTCGCGGAACAATTTGTGGCCGCTAAAGAAGCCACCCATTCCGCACCCAATCAACATGGCCGCCAGCACATAAGAAAACGCCAGCGTTGGGTGCCCCAAGTATAGGATAAATTTCTGTATAAATGGAATCTGAATCATCATGAACCCCATGCCCAGTAGACCAAAGTATAGCGCCGGCCACAGGTCGCCTTTTTTCTTCTTGATAAATGGCACAAACAGCAAAAGTGTGCCCAATAAGCTGAACACCAGTATCTGTACCAAAACCGCAGGGACGCCCCTTTCAAAGTTAAAGAAGTAGGGGCTGTTGTCGGTTACAGGTTCACTTCCCGGGCCAAAGCCGTTAACTAGCTGATCGAATGTAAACAGCCCTCCGCTCAGCAACGAAACAAATCCCTGTTCGTGCAGATGGGGTATATGCTCCGGCGTTGCGCCGATGCGCTCGATTTCTTCTAAGATCGCCAGGCTTTCCTCTTCGCTCAACGGCCTGTCCATGACAATAATTGCCGGGGCAATCATTTGCGTAAAGTGACCAAAATCCACAAGTTGATAAAAAATCGCGATGTGGTCGGGCGTCTCCCCAAGTGGAACGCCCCTATTGACCAGCGCTTGGATCGCGGTTGTGATAAGCCTGAAAAGCGAGAGCTGGTCGTGAGCCACAAAGGCGACCTTGCCGTCCGCACTCAGTGCGTTCAGGTAATCTTCCATCGCCTCCACGGTATGGATGTAGTTTTCAGACAGCGCGAACCCAACCCCTTGAGTCGTGTTAGTCACCACCAAGGATAGGAATATTACATCGAAACGCTCGTCGGTATTTCTCACAAAGTTTCTTCCGTCCGCGGCATATACGCGCACTTCCGGTCTATCAAAGACGTGCCCGTTAAAGTCCCCGAACATTCTAACCGCCTCTATGCTGGCCGGATTGATTTCCACGGCTGCAATGTCTCTGCTTCCAGCCGCAAGGGCGTACAAAACACCCCGACCACCCCCAGCTCCGATTATCAATGTTCTATCGACTGTCCCGGCCGCAAACGGAACATACCCAGTATTACCTGTAAACCTTTCCATATCTCTTAAGTTTCCGTCGAATTCATACATCGGGGCATTTGCCGAGCCGTCAATGGTGATTATCTTCACTTCCGGAATATTCTGTAGTTCGATAACATCTGTGCGGGCAAAGGAATCCCACCGGGAAAACACAATTTGTGGCGATAATCCACTTCTTTGCATTTCCCCAAAAGTTTTTCCTGTATTGTTTAGCAGCGCGTAAAAATTTGTTTCTATATTGTTTGCAGCTTGCGCAGGCAACAACGTTGACAAAAGCAATGCTGCGGCAAGCGCGTACTGCGATATTTTCAGCTTTTTGCTGGCCGCCGGCAATAAAAATACCGCAACCAAGGAGGGCAGCAAGCATATGATTGCCGCTGCCGCAAACATTCCCGCATTGTCAAGGAGGGAGATAATAGCTATGCTGCCAACTCCGGCGCCCAGCAAATCGGCAAAGTACAGCTTCCCACTGATATGCGGCCACACTTTAAACAACACCGAAAACAAATAGCCAGAAATGACAAACGGTATGACACCAAGGCCAATGTAAATCAGCAAGCTATCAACAAACGGCTGAATGTAAATGAGCGCAAATACCAAGATAAACCCGCACGATAACACAAGCGCCCCCTTGTTCAACTGCGTCATTACTTTTTCGGTCTGCGCTGGATTCGTTCCAAAAATCTTCTTCAGCCGCTCTTTATCCCAATACGCCAGAATGCTGCCAACACCAACGCCCAAAATGGCAAACGAGGTCGTCAAAAACACATAGTGATGAAACAGGATCGCCGAATACAGCCTGGTCAATATGATCTGATATGTAAAAAGCGAAAGCGAGATGATGAATACACTCAGCATTATCGCTATATTTTTCTTCTTGTTTTTATCCACTTTATGTATCACGCCTTTGTTTTTGTTTGTATCTAGACAATCTTGGTGTATTTGCCTACTTGACAAATTGGATAATTTTGTGCTAGATTACATTTTATCAGGGTATGGGCCCTGTGCCAATGCAAAACGTCGATAAATGGTCTAAAACACAACAAAAAGTGGCGACATGTATCGTTTTATTATTTCTTTGTAGTTTTTTTTGTCATTGTTGTCATTGACTTTTCATTGACTTTTTTGCATTTGGTGTTATTATGGACATAACATCTATAAGGAGGATGACTTATGAAGAGATTTATTCCCATTGCGCTGGCGCTTATATTGGTAGTAGGTTTATTGGCCAGTTGCGGCGCCCCTGCAAGCCAACCGGCTCCCCCTGCCCAACCATCCCCTTCTGGGGATGCCCCCGCACCAGAAGGGGATGCCCCTGCACCAGAAGGTGACATGCCGGAGCTCGTAATCGGCCTGTTCCAGCCGGCAACCGGCGCGAATGGCGCTGGCGGCAGACAAGAATCACTGGGCACAATATTCGCAAACTACAGGCACCCGTACGTTGATATCGGTGGCGTAACTCACCGGGTCCGGGTTGAGCAAGTTGATAATCAGTCTTCCACCGCTCATGGTCCTGCAGCCGCTGCTGACTTGGTAGCTCGCGGTATACATTTTGTTCTTGGTTCCTACGGATCCGCTGTTTCGATGGCGTCTTCCGACGTTTTTAGAGATGCCGGCCTTATCGCCATGGGTGTTTCCTGCACAAACCCTGGCGTAACTCGCGGCAACGACCACTACTTCCGCGTTTGCTTCCTTGATCCCTTCCAAGGCCAAGTCCTTGCTTCCCTTGCAGCCAACACCTTGAACGCGGATACCGCTTTCATTCTCTCGCTGCTGGGTGATGACTACTCGCAAGGGCTCTCCAACTTCTTCCGCGAAGCTTTCGAAGCTAATGGCGGTACCGTAATACAGGAGAATTTCCCGGAAGGAACATCTGACTTCACCGCCTTTATGAACAATGCAAGAGCTCAAGGCGCAGAAGTTATATTCGCGCCCACCTCTGTTGAAGCTGCTGCTCTGATCATCTCTGCAGCAGATATCGTAGGCGTTGGCATTCCGCTGCTCGCTGGCGACACTTGGGACTCTCCTCAAGTTGTAGACGCTGCAAGAGGCAGAAATGTTGAAGTCATGGTCACCACCTTCTATCAAGAGGGCGGCGCACCTGAGTGGGACGCAGACTTCAAAGCATGGCTTAACGCCAACCCCACTCAACTTGCCAACAACGGCGGCACCGATATAATTGCCGGTTTTACCGCGATGGGCTACGACGCTTACATGCTCGCTCTTGATATTTTCCACAGAGCCGGTACCCTTGATGATCGCGAAGCTATCCTACAAGCAACTTGGGACACCTCCTTTATAGGTCCTGTTGCCGGCTTGATTGAATTTAACGAATACGGCGACGCTCGTCGTAACACTGCGTTTGTTAAGATGGTCGACTACAGAGGCGTGTGGGAATTCTACGCAGAACAAAGTCTGTAAAAGAATTTTAAAAGTATCATTGAGCCATGGGCGGGCTTCCCACGCGATATCGTCGCGAGAAGCTGAGGGATGTGCCGGCACACATAAAACCTGGTAGATACTCGGCTGAATCTTCAGCTCTAACCCTGTGGACAGAAAGAAGCGCGCACTGCGTTTCTTTCTGTCCTGTGCTCGTAATGGTAGACAGAGAGGGGGCTTTATATGAGCCTGTATGAATTTGTCCTCGCTAACCTTATGTCCGGTATATCCATTGGCGGACAATATGCCCTTATTGCAATCGGGTATTCGATGGTATACAGTATATTGCGGCTGATTAACTTCGCCCACGGCGACGTATTTATGTTGGGCGGTCTTTTTATGGTGTTTCTTGCGGCTACCTTTCCGCTTTGGGTGGCGATTCCGGCTTTAATTATCTTGATTGTAGCGTTAGGGTTTACGATTGAGCGGGTGGCCTACAAGCCGTTGCGTACGGCGCCGCGCATGTCCGTTATGATTTCCGCGATCGGCGTCAGCTACCTAATTCAAAACCTTGCGTTGTATTTTACCGGGGGACTCAACCGTATGTACCCGAACATCCCTTGGTTATCCGATCCTATTACTGTCCTAGGCGTCACAACCAGGCGGGTAACGGTGGTTACTCCGTTCCTGGTCATTGCGTTGGTGTTTGCCCTTGTTTGGTTGATTAACAACACAAAAATCGGTATTGGCATGAGGGCGGCCGCCAAGGACTTCGATACCAGTCAGCTTATGGGTATCAAAATCAACTCGGTTATTTCTATGACCTTTGTAATCGGCTCCTTCCTCGCCGCGATCGGCTCCATTCTGTTCTTCACGAGCTTTCCCGGCGTTTTCCCGGCAGCCGGCGCAATGCCGGGACTGAAGGCGTTTGTCGCAGCTGTATTCGGCGGCATCGGCTCAATACCAGGCGCGGTAATCGGCGGATTGTTGATTGGAGTCAGCGAAACCCTCATCAGAGGGCTCGACGTCATTCTGGGCCCGGCAAACTTGGGAATCATTAGCAGACCCTTGGAGCTGGCCACTTTCTCTGACGCTTTTACATTTATTCTGCTTATTGTCGTATTGGTCTTCAAGCCGACCGGCCTGTTCGGCGACAAGCCGACTGACAAGGTTTAGGGGGGCGCAGTAGTGAAAAAACTTAGCTCAGCAAATCTAATCACCGTTCTGCTGCTTATCGTGTTCTTTATATCGCTTATTGTTTTAGAGCAGCTGATTGCCCCTACCGACAGAATGAATATGCTTTTGGTTAGCCTTAGGCAGGGTTCAATATTCGCATTGCTCGCGGTTTCTATGAACCTGCTCAACGGCTTTACCGGTCTCTTTTCCCTTGGCCACGCCGGGTTTATGCTAATAGGCGCAGTTACCTACGCCATATTCTCGATTCCACTGGCTTATAGGGACATGGTTTACCTGTATTATGACTATGTGATTAAAGTTTCTTTTCCTGAGATATTTGGCAATCTCCTCGGCGGCCCCGGTATGATGATAGGCGTTCTAATCTCTATTATACTTGCCGGACTGGTGACCGCCCTTATTGCGTTTTTGGTTGGTCTTCCGGTTTTACGGATGAGAAGCGACTACTTGGCGATTGCCACCCTTGGCTTTGGCGAAATTATCCGGGCAATCATCATGTGGCAAGGTATGGGTCGAATCACCAACGGCGCAAACCCGCTGCGAATGTTTACCAGAACGGACAGCTTTAATATTACTATCGGCGGCTATACTTTTGGGCTCATTACGTTTACGCTCGCACTTTTGTCTGCGGTTGGCATCTTCATTATCCTTCTGCTTGTCACTTCGTCTTACGGCAGAGCGTTCAAGGCGATACGCGAAGATGAAATCGCCGCGGAAGCGATGGGGATTAACCTCTTTAAGCATAAGCAGCTATCATTTTGCATCAGCTCGTTCTTCGCCGGCACCGGCGGCGCGCTAATCGCCATCTTCATGGGAACAGTTGCGCCAATCCAGTTTAGGGCGGCTATGACTTACGAGTTCTTGCTGATCGTTGTTTTAGGAGGAATCGGTTCTATCACCGGAAGCATACTCGGAGCTATGTTGTTCGTATTCGCGTCAATGTGGTGGTTGCGCGGACTTGACTCAGGCGCATTTTTGGGACTCGAGAGAATCACCATTTTCGGTGTCAACCTGGGAGAGCAAGTCTTCGTTTCCGGCTTCCGCCTTGTAGTGTTCTCTGTCATAATCATGTGTGTTGTTCTCTTCTTCCGACGAGGATTGATGGGGGACAAGGAGCTTCCATACTACGTGGACAAGATAAGAAGCAAGTTCAAACCTACACCGAAAGCAGGTGGAGTGGATGCCTGATAATGTCCTTAGACTAGAGGATCTCACTATGCAGTTCGGCGGTGTTGTTGCGGCAAACAACGTATCGCTCGAGGTCAATAAAGGCGAGATTGTAGCTCTTATCGGCCCGAACGGCGCCGGTAAAACAACAGCGTTCAACTGCATAACCGGCGTTTATGAGCCGACCAATGGGCGGGTTTCGCTAAATGGCGAAGTTATCGCCGAAAACTACCCGCAAGGCAAGATGAAAGAACTATACAAGGGCGAGAACAAAGGAAAATACACCAAGACGGTCAAGCTTACACCCGACAAAATAACCTATCGCGGCATTGCCCGCACATTCCAAAATGTTCGCCTGTTCAAAGCACTTACGGTGTTTGAAAATGTTCTGATTGCAAAGCACATGCGCGCCAAACAGAACGTCTTTTCTGCAATCTTCCGCCTCAATCACCGGGAAGAAAAACGTATGCGCGAGGAGGCTATGGCTCTGCTGGTAGAGCAAAACCTTGAGCACCTCAAGGACCACATTGCCTCCAGCCTGCCCTACGGTCTACAGCGTCGCCTGGAGGTCGCCAGAGCATTGGCCACCGGCCCTTCCCTGCTGCTGCTGGACGAGCCGGCCGCGGGTATGAACCCACAGGAAACACAGGAAATGGCCGAGTTCATACATCAGATACGCGACCGGTATAACCTAACTATCCTTTTGATAGAGCACCATATGGGCCTTGTAATGCAGATTTCCGAACGGATTTATGTGCTGGACTTCGGCAAGATGATCGCAGATGGTACCCCTGATGAGATTCGAGCTAATCAGCGGGTAATTGACGCATACTTGGGGGTGGCTGACGATGCTGAGGATTGAGGATTTAAAGGTCAACTACGGTGGCATCGAGGCTGTCAAAGGCGTCAGTCTCGAGGTTCCACAAGGCGAAATCGTCACGCTTATTGGTGCCAACGGCGCCGGCAAATCCACCATCCTGCGCACCATCTCCGGGCTGGTCAAGCCCTCGGGCGGCAAAGTCTTTTTTAACGACGAAGAGATTACCGGCCTTATACCTTACGACATAGTCTCCAAGGGTATCACGCTGGTGCCGGAGGGGCGCAAGGTCTTCCCTGACCTCACCGTGCTCGAAAACCTCAAGGCCGGCGCTTACCTGCGCAAAGACGACATAAAGCCGGACATCGAATGGGTCTACAGCCTCTTCCCAAGACTCAAGGAGCGCTCCTGGCAGGCGGCGGGCACCATGTCCGGCGGCGAGCAGCAGATGCTTGCCGTTGGTCGCGCACTAATGTCCAAGCCCAAACTGATGATGATGGATGAGCCCTCTCTTGGCCTCGCCCCGCTCATCGTAAAGGACATCTTCGATATAATCAAAACTATTGTTGCGCAGGGTGTTACTATCCTACTGATTGAACAGAACGCCAACATGGCCCTGCAAACAGCGAATTTTGCCTATGTGCTTGAGGTTGGTCGCATTACCATGACCGGCCAGGGCAAAGAGCTGCTAAACAACGAAGAGGTGCGAAAGGCCTATCTGGGCTAATGGGTCTGACAATAGGCCTTGCCTACGACAGGCTTGACGAGGTCAAATTGCTCTTCGGCGAGTATGTAGCAATGCTGGGCGTCTCGCTAGACTTCCAGAATTACGAGGACGAACTTGCCCGCCTCCCAGGTGATTACAGCCTACCTAATGGCAGGCTGTACCTCGCTGACTGCGATGGCCAACTGGCCGGGTGCATTGCCCTCAAGCCTTATGATAGCTCCACCTGCGAAGTTAAGCGGTTGTTTGTGCGACCAGAGTTTCGTGGAAAGCGAGTGGGCCGCGCACTGATGGAAACCGTCATCGACAACGCGAGGGAGATTGGCTACAGCACTGTGCTCCTCGATACCATGGGTTTTCTAGCGGACTCTGTAGTGCTTTACAAGAAGCTCGGCTTCACCGAGACCGAGCCCTACCGCTACAACCCTTTAAGCGATGCCATGTTCTTCAAGCTAGAGCTTTAACGCAACAACCCCCGCCGATCAATCACTGATTGGCAGGGGTTGTTTGTATACTTAGCGTATATATTCATCATTCTATTACTTCGTAAAGGCCAGTCGCGCCGTCTTTGGCTACGTGTTCTTTCACTTCTAACACTTTAACCTTCAGCGGGCGCTGGCCTAGGCCAATTTCTATCACGTCGCCATCTTTTACCTCGTAAGAGGCGCGGGCCACTTTTCCGTTTGCGCTCACCCGCCCGGCGTCACAGGCTTCGTTAGCTAGGGTGCGGCGCTTTATCAGCCTAGCAACTTTAAGGTATTTATCCAGTCGCAATCTCAACCATCCTCCCTATACAAGTAAGGCGCCAACTAAACCGGAACTTGTTTTCCCGTTTTAGTTGGCGCTTTGTGGTTTTGGTTTTTGTTATTATAAAACTAGTCCGCAACGGCTTCTTTAAGGGCTTTGCCTGCCTTGAAAGCCGGCAGCTTGCTAGCGGGGATAGGCATTGGCTCTTTTGTGCGGGGATTTATGCCTTTTCTTGCGGCACGGTCTTTTACCTCAAAAGTGCCAAACCCAACCAGAGAAACCTTGTCGCCGCTAACCAGTGCCTCGGTAATGGCATCGATCATGGCGGTTACCGCTTTGTCGCTGTCCTTCTTGGTGAGATTAGATTTCTCTGCTACCGCGCTAATAAGTTCTGCCTTTGTCATGTTTTACTACCTCCACGTTTTTTTACTTTTGTTCTTTTGCCTCTTTCCAAAGGCTGTTTAAAGTCTGAATGTCTGATTTATGCATATCGATGCTTCTTTCCTGTGCAAGGGCTTCCACTTTTCCAAAGCGTGCGGCAAACTTATCGCAAGATTTGCTCAACGCTTCTTCAGAGACCACCCCTACAAAGCGGGAAACATTCACCGCCGAAAATATTAAGTCGCCTAGCTCTTCCTCAAGCCCGGCGGCTCCGCCATCGCTTAGCGCCTGTTCAAGCTCCTTTAGTTCACTGCGCAGGTCGGACATAGCCATCTCCGCGTCGGGGTAATCAAAACCCGTCTTTGCGGCCCGCCCCTGCACCTTTTGGGATCTCATAAGCGCCGGAAGACAGCGCGGCACATCCTCTATGGCACCTGTAGCCGTCTTGTCCTGCTTTTCGCTCCGCTTGACTTCATCCCAGTTCTGCAATGCCTGCTCAGCATTTCCTGCTTCTGTGCCCCCAAATACATGCGGGTGGCGGGCAATCAGCTTTTTACAGAGCGCGTCGCACACATCGGCAAAATCAAAGTTTCCGCATTCCTTTTCCATCTGAGAGTGAAACACCACCTGGAGCAGCAGATCCCCCAGTTCTTCTTTGAGCAGGGCGGTATCCTCAGTGTCGATAGCCCAAGCTACTTCGTAGGTTTCCTCAATAAGGTTTTTACGGATACTTTTGTGCGTCTGCTGCTTGTCCCACGGACAGGCTGAGCGCAGCAGCTCCATAATAGACAGCAAATCCTGGGTAGCATAACGCTCCTTTTGCGAAAAAACCATGCCTCACATCCTTAAAACAGTTGAGTGCAAAGCCCCACATAGTGCTCAAACATCCTTTAACCAAAGGCCAACACATCACTCATATTACCCTAAAAGCGAGAGTTTTTCAAGTATTTTTACAACTTTTTTTCCTTTTGGCAATAACATAGCCTCATTTTTGGTTATTATCTTCATAAATAGCACGAAAACCGCGTAAACTCCAGCCGAAATGGCAATTGCAAGCAGTGTGGCGAGCCTAAAGCCCATCACGCGAGAGAGCAGCTCATAGGAAGTATTTGCCGCTATGGCGCACAATATTCCACACACGAGTGGCCTTGCGAGGCTTTTTGCGACCCTTACCGGGCGGCCAACTACTTTGTTTAGAGCCAGGCTACCGGTCACCAGCACAAAACCATAGCACAAAATAGTACCATAAGCCGCTGCCCTTATATTCAACTCTGGGATGGCAAGCAGCACCCAGTTTGAGGTGAGTTTTATCGCCGCGCCGGCAGCTATAAGCTTGAGCGGAATATCTGCCCGGCCGACTGCCTGAAAGATACTGGCCATAGGGGTGGTTATCGCCAGCAGTATCGCGGCTATGCCCATTCCTCGCAGTATGACTGCGGCCACCGGCACATCCTGAGGCTGGGCGGGCAACAGCAGGGTAAGTATTGGCTCGCTGAGAGCGAACAGGCCAAGCCCCGCCGGAATAGCAATAAGCCCAGCCAGTTTTATCACTGAGGCCGCCTGCTGCGCCAGCTGGCTGCGATCACCAAGCGCCCACCGCGCCGAAATCGAAGGCAGTGCGCTTACTCCCAAGGTCACAGTTATTGCTGCAGGCAAGTGGTAGAGCGAGGTTGTGTAAGCAAACACCCCATACAAGTAAGCTGGCAGCCCGGCCTGAGTAACGCTCTCGTGGAGCAGGCCGGCGTACATCCCCATCATGGCCACAGGGTCCCGGGCCACCGCCACACTCACCCGGTTCATGATAGTGGCAAGGTCTATGAGGTTGGTCAGGTGGGTAAAGGCCGCCGAAAGGCAGACCGGCAGCGCAATTTTCAGCAGGCTGCTCGCAATCTTCCCAGAGGGCTGCGCGGGCGGCGATATCTCCAGCCGGAGCTTTGTAATGCCGTCCCCCTTAATCGCGTGGCGCACAAGCAAATAGAGCCCGCCCACCGCCGTACTAAGAGTCACACCTATAACAGCACCGGCAGCGGCCCAGGGCAACACCATGAGATTAGCTTGCTGGGCGCTGGCTGCGTGCTGGCCAAATACAGTTCCCGCCTCGGCAAACTCGGCAAGGCCACGACCCCGCGCAAGCAGGGCGAGCACTATACCGCATACGAGCTTGGCTGCGGTCTCCACTACCTGAGAAACCGCGGTGGGAGTCATGTTCCCAAGGCCTTGATAATACCCGCGGTATGAGGACACCAGGCAGCAAAACAAAATCGATGGCGCAATCGCGGCCACGCTCAGGGCGGCGCCCGGGTTGCCGATAACACTTGAGAAGAAGTTTGCGCCAAGCAATAGCAACAGCATCCCGCCCAGGCCGAAGACGAGAAATAGTATAAAGCTAACCCGCCGTATTTTGCGCACCTGGCGGTACCCGCCCCGCGCGCTCTGCTCGGATACCATCTTGGAGACTGCCACCGGCAGACCGGAAACGCTGAGCGCATAAATCGGGGTGAAGATGCTGTAGGCCGAATTAAAGTAGCTCATGCCCACCGCGCCCAAAATGTTTTGCAGCGGAATCTTAAAGAGCATACCCAGAATCTTTACCGCCACAGCGGCTGCGGTCAGTATCATGGCGCCCTTTATAAACCCTTGCACTTTTGGCGGCAACGCTACACACCCCTTTATAAACGAACAATAACAAAAGCCTTACTCTGTTATTGTTATTTATCTCACGCCTGGAATATGCGTACAAGCGCGCGGAAGGCTGTATTGCCTCCCGCGCGCTTGGGTGTGGTTTGTTCGGTTATTCTTCGGTAGCTTCCGGTTTTTCCAGCTTAGCCCCACAACTGGAACAGAAAGATGCATCGGTATCGTTTTCTTTACCACAAGCCGAACACTTGTCTACATTTTTGTAGGCGCGCAGGCGGGCTTCCAGTTCAGCCAGCTTTTCCTGGAGGAGATCAACTTCGGCAACGGCAAGGTCAATCGCATCTTCTAAGCCGGTAGCGCCTTTTTTGGTTCCGTAAACAACCTCGCCCAGCTTTGCGTATGTTTTTTCAATTTCCCACTCTGTCTGCTTGATCGCGTAGCGGATCTTGCCATAGTCTACCGCTTCGCTTGTGGCCTTGGAGGCTGCGCCGTACATGTCCTTCGCCTTGCCTTTGAACTCGTAAAAAAGGTCCTCAAACTTGTTCATAATATCACTCCTTGCAGTTATTGTTTATTGGATACTATAACTATACCTCAAAACAGTGTCGTTTGCATGAATAAATCGTAAATTTGCCGAGGCTGCACCTACACTTGTTTCACTTCAAAAGAAGCCCACTTTTGAAGCTGCGGCAAGGACAGCCGCAGTCAGTGCTTTGCACTGGAAAGCCCGTGTATACGCCACCTGCGGCGTTGCCGCCACACACTCTTACAAGTTCAGTGGCTATACCCTATAAATTCGCGCAGCAGGCTGTCTTCCGGGATTTTTGCCGGGTCAACACTGGGGAAGCGCATCAGCCCTTTGAAGATGCGCTCGATAGCCAGGTGGTCAGCGTAGCCCTCCGGGCCGGCGATGTCCAGGTGGCTCTGGAGCATATAGTGCCAAACGCAAACCTCATAATCTATGGTGTTGTCCAACTTGATCTCAACGTCGTCGCGATAGGGGTTGATGTTTTTGCGCTCGCCTTCCAGCACGTTTTCCCAGGCTTGCAGGGTGGAGGCGGGCGGGTAGCCTCTAAACTTGTCGTCCCGTACCAGCCGGCGCATAAGTCGGATGTCTGAAGGGATGAGTATGTTTTCTCCGCCGCAAACAAATTTTGAGCGCACGCTGGCGTAGATGTGCATGACGTTTTCCCGCGGTATTTCGCAGAGCACCCCGGGGTTTAGGGCGTGAATACCCTCCATTATCAGGACGCCGCCCTCTGGAATCTCTACCTGGCGCGCTTCTCTAATCTGGGTTTGGGCCTCGAAGTTGAAGGTCGGCAGTACGCTTTTCCCCGTGCGGAGCAGCTGGCCAAAGCATTTGTTGAGCAGTTCGAGGTCGAGAGCTTTGATAGACTCCATGTCAGGGGTGCCGTCTGGCAGTTTGTCATACGCCTTTATGCCCAGGAAGAAGTCGTCCATTGAGACAACACGCGCACCTACCCCGTTCTGTATGAGGCTGTCCTTTAGCTTGTATGCCGTGGTGGTCTTCCCCGAAGCCGACGGCCCGCAGAGCAGCACAAATTTATAGTTGGGCAGGTTCTTTTTGACAAGCATCATGGCGGCTTCCACCTGGTGGTGATAGTACCGCTCGGAGCGCTCGACGAGACTGTCCGGGTCTTTGGTGGCCATCTCCACGATCCCAGCAACCTCTAGCGGAGTATACTTTTTATCCAGAAACTCTTTGGGCTGCATAGATTCTATTACCTTTCAAAAAACTTAGCTACTGCTCGCTTACGCTCAAGCATAGTCTCGTGTCCGCTGATATACTCGTAGGGGTATTTATAATTTCGCAGCCGCACTACTTTGCCGCCAAGTCCGCAGAGCTTGGTTACGCCACCGGCCCCCGCCGCAAAGATTGTGTGGGCGTCCTCCATACTGTAGATGTTGTAAATGCCTTCCTTGCCCGGCAGACAGTAACCGGTATTCTCCAGGTTGTGGGGGGAACCCTGCTGCCGGTAGAGATAATAGGGCCGATACCCCACCTGACTCAATCGTGCGTTCGCAAGTTCAACCATGCCTGCGGTAGGGACAGTCTTCTCAAAGGCGTTGGCGCTGGTCCGCAGATCTGACGCCCGCTTGACCGTAATCGTATGCACGGTAATGTTTTCCGGGCGCAGGGCTAGGATTTCTTCCAGGCTGGCGCAAAAGCTGTCCATGCTTTGCCCGGGGAGCCCGGCTATCAAATCCATGTTAATGCTTTCAAATCCGACTTCCCGCGCGACACTCATGCACTCGACGGTTTGTGCGGCGGTATGTCCCCGTCCAATCTCCTCAAGTATAGTATCGTCCATTGTCTGCGGATTTACGCTTATCCGGGTGACACCAAAGCTTTTTAGCACTTCTAGCTTCTCTTTGGTGGTGCAGTCAGGGCGCCCGGCTTCCACAGTATATTCCAAAACCTCCTGCGTGGGGAAGCTTTTTTCGATCCCGGCAAGCAATTCCCGCAGCTGCTCGGCGCAGAGGGCAGTGGGAGTCCCGCCGCCGATATACACGCTGCGCAGCTCAAACCCCAGCGACTTTGCGGCCTCGCCCAGCACCGACAGTTCTTGGCCCAGCAGGCCAAGGTAGTCTGGCAGAAGCCCCGCCGCCCGATCAATGGCGTGGGAGACAAACGAGCAGTACATACATCGTGTAGGGCAAAACGGGATGTTAACGTACAAGCTGTAGCAGCTCAGTCCGTCTTTTTCGAGCACGCTTTTTTGCGCCCCCAGAACTGATATAGCTAGCTTAGCTTTCTGTGGCAACACCTGGTAGTTTTCGGTTAAGCTGGCGGCGAGTTGGCTCTCGCTAAAACCGTAGCGGCTAAGCATCTTGCGGCAGAGATTTACCGGCCGCACCCCGGTGAGAATCCCCCATGGCGGTCGCAGGTCTGTCGCTGCGCAAAGCCCGTCAAAAAGCAACAGGCCCAACCGACGCTGAGCCTCCCACTCCCAGTCTTCTCCGGGGGCAAAGCTGTCGTAGCCTTCGTGGGCTTGTCCCTCCACTTGTACAGCTACAAAAAGGGCGATCGTCTCGCCCTTTTTCTCCATTGCGGTGGTCAGCCGCCGTTCGTGTCTTTGGTCGGGCTCACAAGCTATCTCAATGCGCTCCCCTGGGTAGAACAAGCGGACAACGCACTCCATTTCGTAGGCGTACGTGTGGCCGATAATTTCCAGTGTCATCAGCGCGGAAAATACGGGTTCTTTTCCCGTTCGTGCTGCAGTGTGGTGTGCGGACCGTGGCCGGGATACATCGTGTAGTCGCCAGGCAGCGCAGTCAGCTTTGCCAAGGTGGCCTTCATGGTGTCGAAGTCGCCGCCCCATAGGTCGCACCTGCCAACGTTCTCTAAGAACACGGTGTCCCCAGAGAAAATCATGTCCCCGCAGACAAAGCAGATGCTTCCGGGGCTATGGCCAGGGGTCTCCATCACGGTCAGCGTAATTTCGTCCAGCTCGATTTTGTCTCCATCCGCGAGTTCTCTGGCCTCGGGAAGGTAGTGATCTTCCCAGTTTAACCCACGCAGCTGGCCCGAAAAGCGCTCTTCGTCAGTAACCATTTCTTTGTCCCCTCTGCCGATGCAGAGCTCGGTCTCAGGGTATTTCTCCAACAGATACCTCACCCCGCCGTTGTGGTCCCAGTGGCCATGGGTGAGCAAAATGCACTTTAGCGTGCAGCCCTTTTCTTCGAGGATGTTCGCTATTTTCTCGCCTCCGGCACCGGGGTCAATCAGCGCAGCTGCGCCTTTCTCCGAGATAATGAGGTGGCAGTTGGTGCCCAGCGTGCCCACCGGGATGATTGTAAGGTTCATAGTGCATCCTCCTGTCCGTAAATTATCTTAGAACCTGTATTCAATACTCAAGCCGCCCGCGAGCCGACGATTTTCCCGCTATGCTTCGTCAGTTTTTCTTGGAATGCACAAAGCATTCCTGCAAAAAAATTCCTTGCCTAACGAAAAAATCGCTTCGGCTCGTGGGCAACTTTCGTTATTGAATACAGGTTCTTACTTCTTGGGCATGATTTCGTCGCTGTCAAGTATTATAGTGACCGGACCGTTGTTTTGGATGTCCACAAGCATCTTGGCACCGAACACCCCGGTCTTCACCGGAACACCCTTGGCCTGCACGACCTCCACAAAATAGTCAAAGAGGGCGCTTGCCCGACCAGGCTCCATTGACTCTATAAAGGAGGGCCGCCGCCCTTTTTTGGCGTTTGCGTAAAGAGTAAAGTTGGAGATGAGCAGGCACTCCCCCCCGACGTCGAGCAGTGAAAGATTCATCTGGTTGTTTTCGTCTTCAAAAATGCGCAGCTCTACCATTTTGGCGGCTAGGTAATCGGCCTGTTTTTCGCCGTCTTCCTGGCCAAAGCCGACAAGGGCAGCCAGCCCCTGCCCTATCTCCCGGCGCTCCTGGCTTTCAATTGTGACCGCACCAGAGCTCACACGTTGTAAAATTATCCTCATGGTCTGTTCCTCGCTTACTGCTTTGTCCGCTCAACCCGATCAACCCCGGATATTTTGCAGAGAGTTTTGACAATATGCTCGAGCTGCTCAACGCTGTGGGTGCCGATGGTAATTTGTATCGTTGCCCCCTCCTGCGCGATAAGCGCGTAGACGGGCACATGCATGTTGTTGAGGGCAACACTTATATCCACGAGCATACCGTCGCGATCCTTAGCAAAAATTTCTACTGTTGATTTAAAAACCTCCCGCTCGGAGGTACTCGACCACTCGCATGAAACCCATCGACCGGCATTGTCCGGGTTGTTGTCCACGTTGGTGCAGTCCTGCTTGTGAACGGAAACACCGTGCCCACGGGTGACAAGCCCGATAATCGGATCTCCCGGTAGAGGACTGCAGCACTGAGAGAACTTTACCAGGCAGTTGTCCAGCCCTTCCACAATAACCCCGGAAGACGCCTTCTTGGGTTTTATTGCTGCGGCTTTTTCCAGCTGTTTGCGTAGTTTTTCTTCTTCGGCTTCGGGATCCTTGTAGAGCTTTGTGTACAGCTCCTTCACACGCGGCATTATATTGGAGAGCGTTATTCCGCCGTAGCCAAGCGCCGCCAAGAACTCGTCAACCGTGTTGAGCTTCTGGCTTTTGGTCAGCTTGGCTAGGAAGATTTCCATCTCTTTGCTGTCGAGCAGGACGCTGTTGCGCCTAAACTCTTTTTCCAGCTCTGCTCTGCCCTGGGCAATGTTCTCTTCCCGGCGCTCCCTTTTGAACCACGCGCGTATCTTGCTGCGTGTAGAGGCCGTCTTGACAAAGGCTATCCAATCCCGGTTAGGGCCGGCGTCTTTGGCTTTTGTGGTCATTATGCTTATTATCTGCCCGCTCTGAACTTGAGTGTCCAGCGAAACCATTCGCCCATCTATCTTTGCGCCGATTGTGCGGTTGCCGACCTCGGTGTGTATGGCGTAGGCAAAGTCGATTACTGAGGCCCCGGCCGGCAGGGCGATAACATCGCCCTTGGGGGTGAATACGTATACCTCATCCGCAGTGAGGTCGCTCTTTATCGAGCCCAAAATATCTTGCACATCCACCGAATCCTTTTGAGATTCCAGCAGCTGGCGCACCCAGGCTATTTTGTCTTCCAGAGAGTCTTTACCCTTTTTCCCTGTGCCCGGCCCTACTTTGTACTTCCAGTGGGCGGCAATGCCGTACTCGGCCATCTGGTGCATCTCCCAGGTGCGTATCTGCACCTCGAAGGGTGTGGCCGACTTATTAAAAACCGTGGTGTGCAGACTCTGGTACATATTGGCCTTTGGGGTGGAGATGTAGTCCTTAAAGCGGTTGGCTAATGGCTGGAAGATATCGTGCACTTCTCCCAGAACATGATAGCATTCTGTGGCTGTATCTACCAGCACGCGGATAGCGTAAACGTCAAAAATCTCGTCGTACGAGCGGCCCTGCATATACACCTTGCGGTAGATGCTATATACGCTCTTTATACGCCCTTCGATGGACAGGTTTTGATAGTCGCCCTCAAGGCGTTCGCTCAATTTGCTTTTTATATCGGCCAAGAATTTTTCTCGTTCTTTTTGGCCTGTGCGCAAAAACAGGGCTATCTCTTCGTACGCAACGGGGTCAAGGTATACCAGCGAGATATCTTCAAGCTCGTCTTTTATTGCGCGCATACCCAGGCGGCTGGCTATTGGGGCATATACTTCCATTGTCTCTAGGGCTTTGTCTCTGCGCTTTTGCTCTGCGACAAACTCTATAGTGCGCATATTGTGCAACCTGTCCGCCAGCTTGATGATGATTACCCGCACATCTCTGGCCATGGCGATAAGCATTTTGCGCACGTTTTCGGCTTGGTGCTCTTCTCGGGAAGAGAACGGCACTAGGCTAAGCTTGGTGACCCCGTCTACCAAGGCGGCGGTCTCTTCTCCAAAGTGGTCGCGCACTTCTTCCAGCGTTATCTCGGTGTCCTCTACTACGTCGTGTAAAACCGCAGCCATTATAGATTCTGTGTCCATGCCCAAGCCCGCAAGTATTACAGCCACCTCAATCGGGTGAGAGATATAAGGCTCCCCCGATTTGCGCAGCTGTCCTTTGTGTGCGGCGTCGGCTATCTGGTACGCGTGCCGAATCCTGTCTTCGTCACACTGGCCGTCATTTTGTTTTATAATCACTAACAGATCGTCAATGGAGTGCAACGCTTCACCAACTTACATTTCAGTTATGTATCGGAGCTTTGGGAGCAAGTCCCCGCAGTATAGCCGAGTCTTCAAGGTCTACTTTGGGCGGGTTTGGCGTGCAGACAACCCGGCAGCTCCCGTCTATTTGGGCAAGTCCCATTTCAGCAAGTACATCTAGGGTCACGAGCACCTTTGCGTAACTTATCCCGCTCTCCCGGAGTCTGTAGTACAGCTCGGTGGGGCCGTGGCGGTAGCTCTGCTCCTTGCGCAGAAAGCGGTACACGGTGGCAATCTCTTCCCTGTCGGGGAGCAAGTCCACTTCGCCGCCGCCTTCCCTTCGGATAAAGCAGGCGTAAGCCTCGCTGTCTAAGATAAGCGCCTCCTGATCGATGCCACTGCGGCGCAGATCTCGCACAATAATCGAAATTTGCCGCTTGCCTTGGTATTCGGAAAGGGAGACATTGGCTACGATGTCAACCATATCTCCGATGCTGTAAGGGAAGTTTTCAGCGCTCATCCTAAAGTAGAGAACAGTAATGCTTAGCCCTTCGCCCGTGAGTCCAATTCGTATATGCTTCCCCTGAGAGATCGGCGTAATCCGCTCAATCTTAAGCTCGTTGAGCAAAAAGCAGGGGTAGCTGTTTCCCGCGCCAAAGGGCTCAATCATAGAGAGGGCGGCTATATCCGGGCCGCTTATCTCACTGGGTAGCAAGGGGCAGTCGACTTCAATGCTCATGGGTGGCATCTGGCGGTAGTGTTTCTGCGCATACGCTTGCATAGCATCGTAAAAGGCTTCGTAATCCTCCCGCAGGAGGGTCATGCCCGCAGCTAAAGGGTGCCCGCCAAAGCGGGTGAGGTGCTCACTGCATGAGCTGACAGCTTCTATCATCGAAAATCCCGGGACACTTCTTGCGCTGCCGCGGGCTTCTCGCTCGTCCAGCGAAAGCAGGATTGACGGCTTGCCGGTACGCTCCATTATCCGGGAGGCGACGATTCCCACCACCCCGTGGTGCCAGTTTTCACCGGAAACGATCAGCACCCGCTCCCGCAAGAGGTCAGGGTTTGCGGCTATTTTCGCGCAGGCCTGCTCGAACATGGCGTCTTCAATTTCCTTGCGCTTAACATTGAACTCGTCCATCTGCCCGGCAATGTTCCAAGCATAGGCGAAGTCGTCGGTCAGCAGCAGCTCTATGGCTTCGTCCACCGGGCCCATTCGGCCCACCGCGTTTATTCGTGGAACGATGGTGAACGACACTGTTTCGGTGGTTATTGCTTTGCCGGTGGCGCCTACCTTTTCAAGCAGGGCGCTAAGGCCCACACGCTCGGCGTCGGCCAGGTGCGCAAGTCCCGCACGCACTATGGTGCGGTTTTCCCCTACCAGAGGTACGACGTCGGCTACCGTACCTATCATTACAAGGTCGGCATAGTGCTCGAGAATCTCTTCACCGGTCTCGTCCTCTTCCAGGGCGCAGACCAGCTTGAAGGCCACACCAACCCCCGAGAGCTCGGTAAGGCCGCTTTCGCAGTCGGCTCTGTGTGGGTTGACAACCGCCACAGCAGCCGGCATTATCTCCGGGGGAGCGTGGTGGTCGGTGATAACAGCTTCCATCCCCAAGCCGGAGGCGTACTCTATTTCTTTATAGCTGGAGATGCCGTTGTCCACCGTGATTATAAGACTAACGCCCTGGCTGTGCAAAAAGTCCACGGCAGCAGTGCTTAGACCATAGCCATCCTTTTCCCGCTCGGGAACGCTGTATATAACGTCTGCCCCCACTGCCTGCAGGTAGCTTGTCATAAGGGCTGTGGCGGTTACTCCATCGCAGTCGTAGTCGCCAAACACTGCGATTTTTTCGCCTTCTTCTATAGCTTGCCTGATGCGAGCCACCGCTTTTTCCATATCCTTCATGCGGTATGGGCTGGCAAGTGCACCGGCCTCGCCGGCAAGGGTCTTCGCCGCCTCGGGCGTTGTGTGACCCCTGGCGCAGAGCACGCGGGAGAGCAAAATGGGCAGACCGGCCTTCTCGCTCAGCTGCCCGGCTGCCTGCTCGTCCTGATGCCTAATATTCCACCGTTTGATTGGCACAGATGTTCCTCCGCTGATGGTTGTTGGGAATTGTAAAACAGGAATTCGTAGTGTATTACTATTTTACCCCAAAACGAGAGAATTTGCAAATGCCAAGTACAAAGCCGCCTCAATGAATGCGCTGAGGGCGCACAGGCCCAGCGCAAAGGCATGAACCGTGCAGTGTGTCCGCAAGGAGAGCGGCTGGGCAGCCTTATCCGCGTCCGGGCGCAGAGTAGCGAAAAAACTGCCCGAAAAGCGGAGCGCCTGCCTGCAGCAAATGAGTATCGCAAGGGTGGAGAGCAGCATTCCCGGCAGCATGAGTACACCTACAACGCCTGCGGCCTGAGTGCCGTAGCGCAGATAGAGCGAAGCCGCTGAAAACCCAAATCCTAGCCCCCGCACAAGTGGCACCGCCAGAATTACAGGCTGGGCTATGGCGCAAAACCCAGCTACAAAGACTGCCCCCACAAATAGCAGTGATGAACCAAATGCTGAGATAAAGTTCTCGTACAGCCCGGCCTGGGCCCGGCCGGCTATAAACCCGCCCACCAGCCGCTCAAGCAGGCCTAGAGTGTCGTGCCCCGCCCCACGCAGCAACATTACCCCCAGGATCATGCCCGCTACAAACAGAGTTCCAAGGGCGATTAACGTGTTGTTTTTCTTGGTGTAGTGCGCTAGGTAACGGGCGTAGTATCTGCGTTTTGCGCTTGTGGCCATAAGCTAGTCCCCCAACAGTTGATGCTAATGTATATGTGTCGGGGGCGGGGACTAGTACCGCAGCGGCGCGATTGTTAGGGCGATCACAGGTCTCCCCTTCATTTCAAAGGATTGTAAAAATCTGGCGAGACGTGTAGAGTATTGTACGCAATGTACAGCTACGCCTAATGCTTATACTCCGAACAACACAATCGCTACAAGCATGGCTACAATCAGCGCCCAGTACGTTAATCGAAATGCTATAGATTCCTTTGGCAAGTCTTTTTTAGCAATATGATTATGTTGATTGTGTTTCCAAAACTTCTTTGCACAAATGACCGCAAGTGGAATCAGGATTGCAACGATAATTCCCATGATTATTAAATATGTTGGCATAAATGCTTCGTACTCGGCTTGGCTACTTACAAAGTTTACAGGATGCAAGCCCCAACGCCCGTTCACAATAGCGTGGTGTATAACAGGCGCCCATATAGAGCGGGTAATGTATATCAATGGAGCATATAAAAATATGCCCGAAAACGTGGTATCAGCTACCGAAACAATGCCCCCATGTATCAACCCAAAGAATAATCCTGTTGCAAGAGCAATCTTCCAAAATGAAACATTATGGTTACGATATTCACCCCAAAGAACACCACGGAACACAAACTCTTCAAATATGGTTGCAATAATAGCCCCCATCAAAAAATATTGCCATACAGCTAAACTTGAAGATGGCATTTGCACATCGCCCAGCAAAAAGGGAATCGCAAGCCCCAACAAGCTATATGTTTGAGCAAAAGCCAAAGTGATGATGGATATATAAAGTGCATTTTTCCAACTTAGTGAGCGTATAGACAGCATCTCTGTCACAGAGCGTTTTTCGCAAAATTTGACATGCAGCAAATAGATTATACCCGGAACAATAAAAATAACTTGTGCAATTAAAGATGTTAAAACCGGGCCAATCTCTCTGTCGATTATATTCCATACAAAAGGCGCTATAAAGTAGGGCGCAAGCAGAATAAAATATATCACATAACCAAACATCAATATATTTGGTTTTACAGATGGGCTTTTAGCCTTTGCCGAATAGCCTTTCGATGTAGTTTCTTGCTTCATTGCTTCATCTCCTAATATAACATTTTCTGCGTCGAGAACACAGCGGGATGCGCACCTACAAGTCAAGCTGTGCAGCTTTTAGAGCTATGGCGCACTCCAGCCGCTTTTTTTCCATATCACAGGAGATGATATGCGGGCTGAGTATATCCCCGCGGTAGCTGTAGTTGTTTGCGTTACACCCGCCGGAGCAATAATATTTTGCCCAGCAGTCCCTGCATTCCGGCTTGTGGTAGACGGTGCAGGCGGCAAAGCGCGCTTTTTTCTCGGCGTCCAGGCTGCCGTCGTATACGCTGCCCATTTTCCACTCTGGCATCCCAACGAATTGGTGGCATGGGTAGACGTCCCCTTCCGGGGTGACCGCCAGGTACTCGTTGCCGCTGCCGCAGCCGCGCAGCCGCTTGATAGCGCATGGGCCCTGGGCAAGGTCTAGCATGTAGTGGAAAAAGTTGAGCGTGCCACCTTCCCGGCTGTCTTTCAGCATAAGCTCGGCCAGGTGCTCGTACTCGGCAAATACCTCCGGCAGCTCTCGCTCGGTGAGGGCGTAGGGCTGTTTTGGGGCGGCGACCACCGGCTCTATGCTCACTTGATCGAATCCCAAACGGTAGAGCTCAAACACATCCTGGGCGAAATCCAGGTTGTGCCTCGTGAATGTGCCGCGCAGGTAGTACTCCCCGTCCCGCTCACCGACCAGCTTCCGGAATTTTGGCAGGATACTCTCAAAGCTTCCGCTGCCGTCAACTCGCCTGCGTACACGGTCGTTTACCTCCTTGCGCCCATCCAAAGAGAGGACTACGTTACTCATTTCCTGGTTGATGTAGTCGGTTATTTCATCGTTTAGGGCCAGGCCGTTTGTGGTGATTGTAAAGCGGAACCGCTTGCCTGTTTCATTTTCCAACCCTCGCGCGTAGTCCACCACCGACTTCACTGTCTCAATGGCCAGTAGTGGCTCGCCGCCGAAGAAGTCCACTTCCAGGCTCTCCCGCCCATGAGAGTGGGCAATTAGGTAGTCTATCGCCTTTTTACCGGTCTGGGCGTCCATCAGGCTGCTGTCGCCGTAGTCGCCATCCCCGGCGAAACAATAGGCACAGCGCAGGTTGCACTGGTGGGCAACATTAAGGCAAAGCGCCTTGACCGGCGATGGCACCAGCTTGTCCGCAAACAAATCATAGCCGTCCCCTGAGTATAACTCGTCACCATTATACAATTTGTATAGTTCAGCATATGCCTGGGCGAGCTCTTCCGGGGCGAATTTGCCTGCCAGCTGTTCAAGCACGGTCTGGGACAGGTTTTCTGTAAGGGGTGGCGAAATATGGTCGAGCAAAACGTACGCCACTTCTGAAACCAGATGCACTGCGCCACTATTCACATCCAGGACTACTGACTTGCCCATTAGCTGAAATTTATGTATCATTGCTTTTTCACCCGTTCAAAGGCAAAAGCCCGCCGTTAGGCGGACTTTGTGTCTTTACTTTCAGTTTTTCTCTCGCACCTTTGGTTTGCCACGGTGCTGGATGTTTTGCAAGCGCTCTGGCAGGATGCCTGGCAGTTGCCGCACCCACCTTGCTCAGCGGACTGTTTAAGGGTTGCGCCCGCCAGGGTCTTTACGTGTTTCATCTTTTATCACTCTCTTTGCTGTGTTTTCGCTCTGCCGATGTGGTTTATAATTGTACCACATCGGCGCAAAAACTTCAAACTTTATTTTCGTCTGCGGGGGCTGGAGTTAACACCCAACACTCCGCCAAGCATAGCACAAATCATCATAAATGTGATTTTGAACAGCGCGGTCAGGCCAAAGCCGTTGTCGGCCATTCCAATACCCGCCAACATGATGACCAGGCAGAATACCCCGCCGCAAAGGGCACCATAAGCAAGGCCGGCCCGACGGACAATCTTGGCGCAGCAAAAGCCCGCAGCAAGTGCCCCCACTGAAATAGCAAATGTTGCCATGGGATTTATAAGCGAGTGCGGTATGTTGCGCGCCGAAAGCAAAACGCTAAGAAGCACCAATACCACGGCACAGATAGCCGCGCCAACCGCAACGCTTGTAAGCACAGGCTTTACAACCACGCTTATTCCGGCCGGCTCGCCGGACTGTACTCTTTGTGTTCTTTTCTGGGACATGCAAACCCCTCCTACAAGTGTTTCGCGGCAAGGTCATCACCAAAGTCGGGTCATCGGGGCCGCTTTGTACACACTATATGCGGGGCTTGTTTGCGGTATGCCTGAACCTGTACTCACAGACAATATGAGTACAAGTCCTTTACTGTCCCAGCTTTTTTTCGAGCTCTTTTTCTCTCTCAGCTGCGGAGGACAAGGCAGCATCGTCACCTTTGCCTTTTTGGGCCTTTTTCCGCTCTTTCTCTTCAGCCGCAGCCTTGGCAGCCTCTGCATGACGCTCGCGCAGCCTCTCAGTGGCAGAAACATTGGTCTGAATCGCAGTCTTTGTAATGCGCAACTTGGTGTTGGCCGAGCCGGATTCAATCAAAACGCTGTCATCGCGTATGCTTGCAACACGGCCCAGTATCCCGCCGATAGTGAGAATCTCATCGCCAATTTCAACCGCTTCGCGCATTTCTTTAGCTGCCTTTTCCTTCTTTCTTTGCGGACGAATGAGCATGAAGTAGAATATGGCGACCATAAGCAGCATCATAGGCAGCATTGTGCCAAAGCCTCCCTCACCACCTGCCGCCAATAAGAACTGTTGCATAGTGACCCCTTTCCGTGCGCCGCTTTGGCGCTGTGTTAATTTTTCGGCGGCATAAAGCCCGTCCCGACGTCATGGTACAGTATACCTAAAAATCCAGAGCTTGGCAAGGGCCTGTACCTAAGAACCTGTATTCAATACTCGAACCGCCCACGAGCCGGCGATTTTTCCGCTATGCTTCGTCAATTTCCCTTGGAATGCACAAAGCATTCCTGCGAAAAATTTTCTCGTCTAACGAAAATATCACTTCGGCTCGTGAGCAACTCTCGTTATCTAATATACAGGTTCTAACTAATCCTTTTATCCAGTATTTGCACCATCTCCCGGCGGAAGCTCTCAAAGCTGCCAGCCTCTATTTCTTTGCGGATTCGCGCCATCAAGTCATTGTAAAAGTATAGGTTATGCATGACCGCCAACCGGTAGCCTAAGAGTTCGTGGTAATTGAACAAGTGGCGAATGTATGCCCGGGAGTGCTGCTTGCAGGCCGGGCAGCCACAGTTTTCGTCAATGGGGCGATCGTCCTTTTGGTAGACTGCGTTGCCGATGAGGTGGACGCCCTCCCAGGTAAAGATAGTGCCGTGGCGACCATTCCGGCTGGGCATTACGCAGTCGAAAATATCTACCCCTCGCCAGACCGCCTCAATGATATTTACCGGTGTTCCAACTCCCATTAGGTAGCGAGGCTTGTCCGCTGGCATATGGGGTTCTACGCACTCGATTATCCGGTACATGTCTTCGGCGCTCTCGCCAACCGCCAGGCCACCGATTGCGTAGCCGGGCAGGTCCAACTTGGCGATCTCACGCATATGGGCGGCGCGCAAGTCCTCGTAAGTGGAACCCTGGTTTATCCCAAAGAGCAGCTGATTTTTGTTCAAGGTATCGGGCAATGCGTTCAGTCGCGCCATCTCTTCTTTGCATCGAATCAGCCAGCGGGTGGTGCGGGCCGTGCTTTCATGCACATATTTGTACTCCGCCGGATTCTCGATGCACTCGTCGAAAGCCATGGCGATGGTAGAGCCCAAGTTGGACTGAATACGCATACTCTCTTCCGGGCCCATGAAAATTTCGTTCCCGTCCAGGTGGGAGCGAAAGGTCACGCCCTTCTCGGCTATCTTGCGCAGCTTTGCCAGCGAGAAAACCTGGAACCCCCCAGAGTCAGTGAGGATTGGCCCCCGCCAGTTCATAAATTTGTGCAGACCGCCGAGCTCCCGGACAATGCCGTCACCTGGGCGCAGGTGGAGATGGTAGGTGTTGCAGAGCTCAATCTGGCAGCCCAGCTCTTTAAGGTCAAGCGAGCTCACCCCGCCCTTTATGGCACCGGCTGTCCCCACGTTCATGAATGCGGGGGTCTCTACCGTACCGTGCACTGTTTCCATCTGGCCCAAACGGGCTTTACCTTCGCGTTTTTGTAGCCTGTACATAACAAGTCTCCTTTTTCTGTGTCAAACAAGTATATGCCTCCCACTTTCGCCATAAGATGTGGCATGGACTATTTTCATCTTTTGGGAGGGGCAGCTATGGAAAAGCGAAAGAAAATATTAATTATCGGGCTTGCGGGGCTGGTCTGCATAGCGGGAATATCAGCCGCGCTGTTATTTGGCGGGCAAGGAGATGCGACAACCCACACCCCGCCTCTGGCACCACAGCAAGGTGAGGGCACCGGCGGCGTACGGCAAGCCGAGAGCCTGACTCCGGCCGAAGCGCTGGGCGATCTACTCTGGGCCCTGCGGGATTGGGACCTAATAGCGGTGGCCAGGTGGTCAACACCGGCGCCGGACACCATCTTCACGGACGCTTACCGAGGAGTGCTGGTTCCGGCTGTAACCCGGCTGGAGTACAACACCAGGGTTGAGCGGGCAAGCGGCAGCAGCGCTATTGTTGAGGTCTCGGTCTACGCGGTCGACTTCGGTCTGGCTTTAGGCGACCTTACCGAGAGTGCCTCCAACTACCTGGCTCACATTCAGCTGGAGGGCGGCACCCCCAACTGGCCGCAGTTCTTGGGAGAGCATGTCTCCCGGCTGGAAAACATGGACTCCCTTATCCGGGTGATGCGCACGGCTCCGGCACATCTTGTCGCAGACTCGCAGGGCAACTGGTTGTTCGAAGCCGGCAACCCAGAAAACCGGGACTTCTTCAACGCTGTAAGCGGCGGCCTGCTGGACATACTCGATCTGCTCTGGGAGCTGCAAGCCGAGTATATACCTATAACGGAGGCCCCGTACATAGAGGAGGCTCAACCGCCCATGGAAGAAGAGGCTGCCCAGGAATAGCTATATAGTGTGACTTGAAGGAAGCGCCGCACCGCCTAAGGTGCGGCTATTTCTTTGCTATCTATGCCTTAAACACAAACTGATAACGCCGGTGATTACGAGCATAGAGTAAAGCAGCTCAATATATGTAACCACAGCATCACCTCCGGGTGGAGAAACAACCTCACTGCCCGGTCGGCTGCATTATATATTACCATAAATTGCGAAATTTGTCGAACAAAAGTTGACAAGTTTCCCAGTTCATGATATATTGATTTTAAAGGCTCCGAAAATAAAAAGGAGCCGCATGGCCGCTGCGAGTGTGCAACCACTCACAGCGGGCAAAGGTGGACCACGTCAAGCCCCATCACCTCTGCGCTTCCACGCGACCTTCACATTATACACCACAAGTATAATGCTTGCAAGCCGCCGGAAGTTGTCGTCATTTATGGCGCGTGTAGGGGTAACCACCTCTGTGCGCGCCTTTTTGTTTTTCCGGGGCTTTTGAATAGCTTGGGTGAGGCTCCTTTAGCCTCACCCAAGCTAAATTCAAAGGCGAAAGGCAGTGTTACCATGGAAGGTCAGAGAGCCACAACTCGACTAATGGGCGATCTTGGGCGCATTGTAATCCCCGCAGATATGCGCGAGGCGCTTGGGTGGGGTATCGGCAAAGAGCTAGAAATTGTGATGAGCGACATCTCCACAAGATCGATTGTTATTCGCGAAGTTTTGCTGCGCTGCTCTCTGTGCCGGGTGGAGTCCGAAAACTTGCGGAAAGTCGAAAGTGGCTATATTTGCCCAGAGTGCACGGAGAAGATAAAGCAGATACTTTAATCAAAACCACTAGTAAACTAGTGGTATGCACAAGCCCTGGAAGGGCATATTACAGGCTTAACCCCTCAAGGGGCATTGAAAAAGTTTAGCACCGCATTACAATCTCGGGCAGCCGCTTAA
>WRAV01000021.1 GCA_009780025.1 Oscillospiraceae bacterium
AGTTGCTTGTAATGCGGTCGCCAAACCAATTGCTAGTCTACTACAGGAGGCTTTCTATTGCTAAAGCTTTTTATCGCCCCCGGTAAAACCGGGGGTTAAGTTGCGCTAAAGCTATAACCATAAGGAAAAGCCGCCGAGGGCGGCCTTTCCTGTTTTTACACTATATCTCTTCAATCTCGCGGAATTTGGTGCGCTCGCCGAACAGCTTGGTGCGGATATTCTCGAAGGTGATGTATATAGCGGGGATTACCAACAGGGTAACAAATGTTGAGAACACCAGGCCAAACACTACCACTACAGCCAGCGGCGCCATAACCTCGGCACCTTCGCCTCGGCCCAACATCATAGGCAGCAGACCCAGAGCGGTTGTGAGAGTAGTCATCAAAATCGCCCTCAGGCGCACAACGCCCGCTTCCCGCACAGCGTCAATCAAGGGCATCCCCTTGCCCCGCAAAAGGTTTATATAGTCAATAAGCACAATGCCGTTGTTTAGCACAATTGCCACCAATACTATAAGCCCTAGGGCTGCGGTTATGCCGAGACTTTGCCCCATGACTAGCAGACCGAATATCCCGGTGGAAAGCGCCACCGGCACCGCAAACATGATGATGAATGGGTAGAACAATGATTCGAATTCGGCGGCCATGATGGCGTATACCACAAACACTGCTACCAACATAGCGAGCATCAAACTCTGAAGCTCTTGATCCATGAATTCCTGGTCACCGGTGGGTTCAAGTGACACGCCCATAGGGAAGATATACTGCGTGGCGATTAGATAATTTATATCGCTGACAACCGAACCCAAATCACGCCCGTCCAGGCTGCCGGATATTGTCATAACCGTCTGCTGATTGTGTCGGCTAATTGACATAGGCGACTGTGTTATCTCAATCGTGGCCACCTCGCGCAACGGGATAGATGTCCCGGCCGGGGTTGGTATCAGTAGGGTCTCCAGACCGGTGAGGTCGTTTACAGCGGCGTCCCCGCTGTTGACACGGACAGCCAGCTCGTTCCCGGCCACCCGCATTACGGTCGCTTGGCTGCCCTGAATCGCGTTATTTGCTGCACTCATAATCCCCTGAGCAGTCAATCCGAAAGAGGAAGCCCGCATCCGGTCTACATTTACAACAGCGCGAGGCATTGTCTCGCCTATAGAGCTGGTAACGTCCCGCAGCCCCTCCACTTGGCCAAGTAGCTCAACTAGGTCTTCAGACACCTCCACCAGGGTCAGAATGTCATCACCCAGTATGTTGTAGTGCACGTCCCCGCCACCCATTCCACCCATCACCATCATCGAAGTGAGCGCCTCAACGGTAATTTCAGCTCCAGCAATGTCGTGCATAAAACCACGTATCTCATTGGCGATTTCGGTGGAGGAGCGCTCACGCTCTGCCAGCGGCACAAGAGCCACCGTCACTGAAGCTGAATGTGAGGTTGTGCCTCCAAAAAAACCGCCACCGCCCACCGTAGTAGAGACATTGCTGATCTCCGGCACGCCTTCTAACCGGTCAAGCACCTGCATAGTTACATCATCTGTCCGCTCAAGCACCGCACCTGTTGGCAGGCGGACACCTATGTTAATCTGGCTCTGATCTGCGGCAGGCATAAGCTCGGTGCCGATAACCGCCACAGAAACCATCGAGCCCATAAAGAACACAAAGGCTATTATCATAACTAAAACGCGGCGGCGAGTTGCAAACGCTATCGCCCTTGCGTACACCGGCCCAATGAAATCAATCTTTTTACCCACGCCCTCAACTGCGTCACCCAGCTTCTCGGTAAAGGCCCATCTCCTCTTTTTGGTTCTAAGCTCTTTTGGCACCAGGAAAAGCGAGCAGGCCATAGGCACAAAGGTAATAGCCACCAGCAAAGACGCACCCAGAGAGAAGGAAACCGAAAGTGCAAGATCGGTGAATATTTGGGCAATAAGCCCGCCTAGCCAAGCCACCGGCACAAACACCGACATGGTCGTTATGGTAGAGGCCACAATCGACATCATAACTTCCTTGGTGCCATTAATTGCCGCGCGTACCCTGTCTTCCCCTACAGACATCCGTCGGAAAATCGCCTCAAGCACAACAATCGAGTTGTCGATCAGCAAACCTACACCCAGGGTCAGGCCGCCCAAACTCATCATATTTAGAGACATGCCCGCAAAAAACATAAAGCTGAACGTAACTATTATAGAAAGTGGAATAGCCGCCGCCAAAACCAAAGTTGCCCTTATATCCCGCAAGAAGAAGAATAGGACTATGATAGCCAAAAACATCCCGAATAGCGCGGTGTTTGAGACCGCATTAATTGAACCCATAATGAAGTCAGCCGGGTCAAGAATAACGCCTATATCCAGCTCGGGAAACTCAGCGATAATGCGGTCAAGCTCGCTGCGCACAGCCCGAGATACGTTGACAGTGTTGGCATCCGACTGCGGCTGGATAGAAAGAGTAAGCGCCGGCTCTCCGTTGAGGTAGGAAAAAGACGAGAGTTCGCTGTAAACTTCGCGCACTTCGGCTATATCCCGCAAGAATATTTGCCCACCCATTGGGGTAACGATCGGCAGATTGCGGATGTCATCCAGATTACTGAACTGAGCATCTACCACAACCGCTAGGTTCCGCCCAGCTTCGTCAAGAGTGCCTACAGGCCGGGATGTATTCTCGGTAGCGAGCAGACCCATCACTTGGGCTTCACTAACTCCAAATCCGCGCATGCGGTCGGTCATCAGCTCGATTGCGACTTCTCTTTCCCGCCCGCCGCTCAGGTTAACCGTGGCCACCCCAGATTGGCGAGCCAACCGGTCCCTGATGCGGTCTTCTACAATATATTGCATCGTTACAAGATCGTGGGTGTCGGAGGCGATTGAGATTATAATAGCATCCATTCCCATGTTCATATCGGCTTTTATGACCATGGGGTCGCCCGCGCCGTCCGGCAGAGCCATTCGTATCATGTCAATCGCTTCGCGTATGTCAATTGCCGCCATGTCAATATCCACATCGTTGCTAAACTGCATAACTACAAAGGAGAAGCCCTCATCAGAAGTTGAACTGAGAGTATCCAGCCCTTGTAGTGTCGCCACGCCGCGCTCTATGGGCTCAGTCACTAGTCGCTGAACCTGGTCGGGGGCCGCACCGCTGTAGGTTGTTATAACCGCCGCAACCGGAATGTTCATGTTGGGGAAAAGATCCATGCGCAGGTTAAACAGACTCATCCCGCCGAAGGCCAGGAAGACAAGGAGAATCATAAGTGTGGCCACCGGCCGACGGACAGAAAGTTTGGTCATCGTTTGCTCCTATTATGCTGGAATTATGTGTGCCAGTGCGCTGCTAAACGCGCCATTAACGAAGTACGGCGGAAGATTCCGCCGTAACGCTGTTTTGTAGGGTCGGGCTTCCACGCCCAACCGCATGTCTCACCCAGAAAAGCTCCGGCCGGGCGAAAATGTAGCTCCAACCACCTGTGGGATGTGTGAGTGATACAGGCGGGGATGGAACTCCGCTCCTACCGGTTGGTGGTCACAACATTCACCAACGTGCCCTCAAGCAGAAACTCCTGGCCGACCACAACTATCTGGTCGCGCTCGCTCACTCCGCTGGTTATCTCGATGAGGTTGCCGCTCTCTAGCCCCGTGGTCACCGGCCTTCTCGTAGCGTGGTCATCCTCGATAATATAGACAAACTGGCCGTATTCGTCGCTCATAACCACGTTGCGGGCCACTACAAAGTTGCCTCGACTCTCGGCCTGTACAAAGGTAACTTGGGAGAACATTCCGGGGCGAATAAGACCATCCGGGTTGTCCAGCTCAATGCGCACCGGGAAAGTGCTGGCTTGGTTGGCTATAGGCGAGACGATAGTCACCCTGCCGGTGAAGTTTTGGTTGTCGCCCAGGGCCTGCACCACAACGTCAACTTCCTGGTCGACATGCACAAGGTTTATCAGCGCCTCGGAAACGCTTACCTGGACTATAACCGGGTCGAGCTGCACGATTGTAAATGGCATTGCCGCCTGGGTAACCATCTGCCCCACTTCGACATTGCGGGCGCTTACAACCCCAGAGATCGGGCTGGTGATGGTGGCGCGGTTTAGGTTATCCTGCACGATCGCGAGCTGAGTTTGGGTTGACTGCAGTTGGGCCTGGGCGCTCTGCACCCCAAACTCGGCCATCCTTTGGTTTTGCTCCATGCCTTCGCGGTGGGTCTCAAGCATTTCTTCGGCAATGGCCAGCGAGCCAGCGGCTTGGGATTGGCCGATTTGCGCTGCAAGCTCTGCGTGTCGCAACGTCTCCTGCCTGCTGGCTATCGCTTGAGCCTCTTGATCCAGCGGCCATAGCTGAAGTCTAAGAGCCTGATACTGTGCCCCCACCCATGGGTCATACCGCTCCGGATGTCTGGGATTTTCTATATACTGGTCCCTATTGAGTCCACGGGTTAGGTCTCTAATTTCGTCCATTATAAAGCGTCGGTCTCTTTCTATATCCCTTAACTCCCGGTGATTGAACGAGTGGAACATCTGGCTTTGTGTGTAGGCAGTGTCCCGTTGCGCTTCTGCCAAAGCTGCACCGCTCTCACTATTATGGAGAGCCATCTCCTGTTGAAGCTCCAAAAGACGCGTCTGTGCGCCATCAGCCGATAGCTCAAGTTGATATTGGGCGGACTCTACCCCGACATTTAGCGCATTCACGGAAGCCTGGAGCTGCCGTATCTGGTTCTGCATGTCCTGGGCATCCACAGTGAAGAGCACGTCGCCCTCCTCCACCTCGTCCCCTACGTTGAAGTTTACACCGGTTACCTCAGCGGCCAACATGCTGGCTATATTTACTGTCTTGAGCGGCTGAACCTGCCCTATGTATGTCAACTCGTTGCGTATTGCAGTGCGCTCTAGGAAAGCGGTCTCCACCGCAGTGGCTATCACTACCTCTTCTTCCGCCGCAGGATCAACAGCGCCCGCCGCCATGGCGCAACCGGCAAATAGGGCCAGCACCAGACTCAGCGAGATCACTTTTATCGCTACATTTTTCTTCATATTAAAGCCTCCTCCAAAACAAAAGCGCCTGTGCGCAAGATATTGAGTTTATTTGGTACATTGGCACGCGCTGGTCAAGCTGCGCTTGCTATGTGTTGATCTATAAAATAACATTTGCGCTTGCGTTGCGGTGTACCACTATACTATAACACTATGATGCAATTGTCAATAGGCTGCGCAAAAATTTTGCAGTAAAACATATGTATAGTGTTAGATTTTCTCACTAAACTTTGCAAGGTAAAACATATGCGTACAGCCTAACATTTTATCCCCAAAATGTAAATCTGCTATGAACAAACTATTATTTTTCGTTGATGCCGACAGGCTTTGGAGGCACAAATGCCCACTCTTTTTTGGTGCGGTATCGCACCGTTATTTTGAAAAAATTTATAATTTGTGTTAGAATGTTGGAAATGAGAGAGGAAGTGTAATTGTGAATTCTAAGCTAACGGTGCACGAACTTTGTCGGATAGCTATTTTTGTCGCGGTTATTGCCATCTGCGCCCAGATACAAGTCCCGCTCCCCGGGATGGTGCCGTTCACTTTGCAGGTAACGGCTATTTCCCTTACTGGGCTTGTGCTCGGCCCCAAAAGCGGTGCCCTTGCGACAATTGTTTATGTTTTGCTGGGCGCTGTGGGCGCTCCGGTATTTGCCGGTTTTTCCGGCGGTATGGGTGTGATTATGCGCTACACCGGCGGATTTATCCTTTCCTTCCCGCTTGTAGCGCTGCTTTCCGGGTTCGGTGCGCAAACCGGCAAACTTTCTTGGACTTACGCCGGGCTAGTGTCGGGCACTGCACTCAACCTAGTTATCGGTATGTTCTACTTTAGCTGGTATGCTTCGGCAAGTATAGCATCTTCATTTGTCCTAGCAGTTGCCCCATTTATTCCTACATCCGCTATAATGATAATATTAGTTCCGCATTTTAGTAAAGCCATCAAGGCAGCCTTAAATGCTGCAAGGGTGCGGATATGAGGCTGCGTCCACACCACCTGCTCTGCACCCAGGGGTTTAGCGGCAAAGGCTACAGCCCCGAGTTTGTAGAAAATATGCGCGCAATCGTCAATACTTTGCGCAGCAACCCAGACACTGTCATTGAAGTTGTCTTCTCGACTGACGACATCTGCGAGTGTTGCCCCAAAATGCTGGGCGAAAACCTCTGCGAAGTGAACGATAAGGTAAATCGCCTAGACCAAAAGGTCATCGGCCACTTCGGCATTGAGGAGAAGGAGTATACATATCGCGAAGCCTTGTCAAAAATAGCCACCACAATAACCCCCGAGATTTTCGATGATATCTGCGAGGTGTGCGGCTGGCACCCATTTGGCGTTTGCAAAAGAAAAATTTTGTGTAGGAGATAGATTCCAGGCATATCCAAAATCAAAAGCCGACGAGCCACCCAGCGGACTATGGGTGGCTCGTCGGCTTGCGTATAGCTGTGAGAGGAAAAGTTGGAACTGTATCGTTAACGTTTGGTGTCGCCCTCCAAAAATTAACTACCGGCGCCGGGTATTTCCAGCATTGCGGCTGTGAATCTGCCGCCTTCGTACATCAGGCCCATTTCCACCATGCGCGCAAGCGCCTCAGGGTCGCCTTGCATTGGCGCGTTAAAGTCTGGCGCTTCTGGCGCGACACCGCCAACTGCGGCTACTGGCAGGGCTCAGCCGGTTACTTCTGCGTCCGCTTCACCGTTGGCAGCCTCAGGGGCTGTCGGTGTGCCGGACATTTCGTGCTCAGTCAGGTTGACGGCAAAGCTGCCTTCCAGCTCAAAAATCTCGTCGCCCTCGACGATGATAAAGAAGTCGTCCGCGCCTCGGGTGACATAGCTGAAGCTTACGCTGCCCGCTATTTCTCCGACCTGCACTCGCACCCACTCGTCGTCGCCTTGGAAGAACTCGATGTCCCGGTCAAAGCCGATCATCGGTGGGAACGCAGCGTCTGTGTCTGTGTGGGTATAGGGGGCGAAGGGCAGGGCAAAGGTAACACTCTCGCCGGGTTCCAGCCAACTGGTCTGCAAATCCATAGTCATGACTGCCGGGTGGAATAGCGCGGTCAGCTCCCCAAGGTTTACAGTGAGGGCGTCCGGCACCCGATTGGAACCCGAGCCCTTGGTAAACACGACAATTTCCTCGCCTATGTTTGTAATGGTGGCGAACACGCCCACCACATCGCTATGAGTGAATTGGGGCCTGTCGAAGAAAACCGTGAGCTGTACGTTCTCGTCAGAAAACTCTTGCTCACCATAGCGCTGGCCTTCAAACTCTATGCCAATCTCCGGCCTAAAGTCCTCAAACCCATCGCCAAGCTCGAACACGTCACCGTATTCGTACCCGTAGTCGTAATCATCCTCGTCAACGGTGGGCGCCACCGGCGGGGGGGTTGGCTGATTGGTCGCGCAGCCAACCGCGACAAGGGCCAGTGCCAAAACAAGTACCAATACAATTATTTTTTTGCTTTTCATCTTCAAAAACTCCTATCTGAATTATATTTTACGTCATGTTTCAAGAGCTTATGAGCGCCTGCACCTGGGGTGTCGACTCCCCTAATGCACCCAGAATCCGCTTGGGCCCCGTGCGGCTTCCACAAATTTGGCGCGTCGATAAACAGCACCTTAAAACCCCCGCAAACATTTCATGGCGATTATACGAGCAGCGCACAGCTTGGTAAAATTCTTTCCAAAAACACCGGTAACATGCGCTTAAATAGCATTTATTAAAAAATGTTAAAACTGTGTAACAAAACCCTTAATCACCGGTCTTGCTATTGAGGAATCAAAATACCCCAGCGCTCACGGTTGTTGGCTACGGCTTCCATTACCTGCCGACCGTTCATAAAGCGGTCAAACCGGCCTTCTTCAATACCATTTATCACCATTTGCAAAAGCTGCTCAAAATAACTTTCCGCACTCTGGCTGCTTACGTCATCTATAAAATCTTCCCGACTGTGTCCGGCTGCCAGGCGGGCATATTCTTCCTTTACTTCATAAATAAGCTTGTCTCTATGCATGAGCTCAAAACTCCTTTTTTGCTATATTAGCCCGAATATTATTTTGCCGGGACAGCTTTTTATCCGCGCGCAACCGGGGGAATTCTTGCCTTTAAGCCAGAATGACCTCGATTACTTTTAAAGCGGTGGTGGCGCTTACATAATTTTAGTAAGTTGCTTAAGACGCAAAAAACGGGCCGATATTGGCATCGTCCCGTGCGAGTGTTACATAAACATGCGACATTCACAAATAAGATATGACTTTTTTGTAAAAAAAATGAGATTGCAGGTAAACTTCGACAATATATGTATTGACATCCATATTAGATGTGCGATATAATGATTGTCTGTATTAAAATGGCTGAAATATGCCCAACTTAGGGTATTATAGCACAGCCGGGCAAAGTTTTCAATAGTTTTTGGTTTTTTTCTACGGGGCTGAAAGAGGGAATCAGAAATGGAGAGGATTTGACCTATGGTAAAAGTCAAGCCGGTTAAGCTGGGGAATAACGTCCGCATGAGCTTTAGCCGCATCAATGAGGTCTTGGATATGCCAAACCTCATCGAGGTGCAAAAGAACTCCTACCGCTGGTTTTTGACCGAGGGGCTGCGGGACGTTTTTCGGGACATCTCATCCATCACGGACTACCAGGGAAATCTGGTGCTGAGCTTCATTGACTACCGGATGGAGAGCGAGTCCAAGTACACGATTGAAGAGTGCAAAGAGCGGGACGCAACTTTTGCCGCCCCTTTGCGCGTACGGGCCAGCCTGCTCAACAAAGAGACCGGAGAGGTAAAAGAACAGGACATCTTCATGGGCGACTTCCCGCTGATGACCGAAAGCGGCACCTTCATTATAAATGGAGCCGAGCGGGTTATTGTCTCCCAACTGGTACGCTCGCCCGGTTCTTACTATGCCCTTTCCCGGGACAAGGCCGGTAAAGAACTCTACTCCGCCACTATTATCCCCAACCGTGGGGCTTGGCTCGAGTACGAAACCGACTCCAACGATATAGTATATGTGCGCATAGACAAGAACCGCAAGATACCGGTCACAACCTTTGTGCGCGCCCTCGGTCTTGGCAGCAACGAGCAGATAGAGCAGTTCTTCGGCGAAGACCTGCTGCTTAAAGTTACCCTGGACAAAGACGCCACCCACAACGTAGAAGAAGGGCTGCTGGAAGTCTACCGCAAGCTGCGTCCAGGCGAACCTCCCACTGTGGATAGCGCCCAGACCCATATAGACAATCTTTTCTTCGACCCGCGCAGGTACGACCTCAGCCGAGTTGGGCGCTACAAGTACAACAAGAAGCTCTCGCTCGAAAATCGCTTGGTGGGACAAACCCTGTCTCGCCCGGTGATAAACCCACTAACCGGCGAAATCATGGCCGAGGAGGGCGCAACCCTAACCCGTGCCCAGGCCGAAGAAATTGACCGCGCCGGTGTAGACATGGCCTACCTTCGGGTGGATGACATTGAAGCCAAGGTTATCTCCAACGGCATGGTGAATATCCACGACTTTGTAGACTTCGACTGTACCGACATCGGGATAAACGAAAAGGTGCGCTTCGCTGTGCTCCGCGAGATTCTCGACGCTGCCTCGGATGAAGATGGTCGCAGAAAGCTCATCCGCGAGCGTTTTGACGACCTTATCCCCAAGCACATTATAAAGGACGACATCTTCGCCTCAATCAACTACCTGCTCGGCCTGAGCAAGGGGTTGGGCAATATCGACGACATCGACCACCTGGGCAACCGGCGAATCCGCTCGGTTGGCGAGCTGTTGCAAAACCAGTTCCGCATCGGCTTTTCCCGTATGGAGCGGGTTATCCGTGAGCGGATGACAACTCAGAGTCAGGACATGGAAGTGGTCACCCCCCAAGCACTGATAAACATCCGGCCGGTTATGGCCGCTATCAAGGAGTTTTTTGGCTCCTCCCCGCTCAGCCAGTTCATGGATCAAACCAACCCACTGGCCGAGCTTACCCACAAGCGCAGGCTCTCTGCCCTTGGCCCCGGCGGTCTTTCTCGGGACAGGGCCTCCTTTGAGGTGCGCGACGTTCACTACAGCCACTACGGCCGCATGTGTCCGATTGAGACCCCGGAAGGGCCGAATATCGGGCTTATATCCTACCTCGCTACCTTCGCGCGGATAAACGAGTACGGGTTCATCGAGGCCCCTTACCGCAAGGTGGACAAAGAAAACGGTCGAGTGCTCGATGAAGTGGTCTACATGACCGCCGACGTTGAGGACAACTATGTTGTCGCCCAGGCCAACGAACCGCTGGACAGTGAAGGGCATTTCACCGACAAACGCGTTACCGTCCGCACCAGGGACCAAATCCAGGAAGTTCCGGCGGCCAGAGTTGACTTCATGGACATCTCACCCAAGATGGTGGTATCCGTCGCCACCGCGATGATACCCTTCCTTGAAAACGACGACGCCAACCGCGCCCTGATGGGCTCGAACATGCAGCGCCAAGCCGTACCGCTGATAAAGCCGGAAAGCCCCATTATCGGCACCGGGATGGAGCATAAGGCCGCCATCGACTCGGGTGTGGTTATAATCAGCCGCACCGAGGGCACCGTGGCCAAGGTAAGCGCACGTGAAGTGCAGGTCAAGGATAGCGTTGGGCGGGTAGAGAGCTACCAGCTCACCAAATTCATGCGCTCCAACCAGGGAACATGTATCAACCAGAGGCCTATCGTAAATGTTGGCGACGCAATCAAAGTTGGGGACGTGATAGCCGACGGCCCCGCCACCGACAACTGCGAGATCTCCCTGGGCAAAAACGTGCTCATCGGCTTTATGACTTGGGAGGGCTACAACTACGAGGACGCCATACTAATAAACGAGCGGATGCTCAGGGATGATGAGTTCACCTCCATCCACATCGAAGAGTACGAGATAGAGGCCCGGGACACAAAGCTTGGCCCAGAAGAGATCACCCGCGACATACCCAACGTAGGCGACGACGTGCTCAAGGAGCTTGACGAGCGCGGAATCATCCGGATAGGTGCCGAGGTGCGGGCCGGAGATATTCTGGTCGGCAAGGTAACCCCCAAGGGCGAAACCGAGCTCAATGCCGAAGAGCGCCTGCTGCGCGCCATCTTCGGTGAAAAGGCCCGGGAAGTGCGCGACACGTCCCTGCGCGTGCCTCACGGCGAATATGGCATTATCGTGGACGTAAAGGTCTTCACCCGCGAGAACTCAGACGAGCTCAGCCCCGGGGTAAACATGGCTGTCCGCTGCTATATCGCTCAGAAGCGTAAAATCTCTGTGGGCGATAAAATGGCCGGCCGCCACGGCAATAAGGGCGTTGTCTCTCAAGTGCTGCCCGCCGAAGATATGCCCTATCTGCCCGACGGCACCCCCCTGGACGTGGTGCTAAACCCGCTGGGCGTGCCATCCCGAATGAATATCGGGCAAGTGCTTGAGGTTCACTTGGGACGCGCCGCAAAGCAGCTGGGCTGGAAGATAATGACTCCTGTCTTCGACGGCGCCAGCGAGTACGACATTATGGACACCCTCAAAGAGGCCGGCTACTCGGAAGACGGCAAAAGCATCGTCTACGACGGGCGCACCGGCGAAGCCTTCGACAATCCGGTAACTGTGGGTTATATGTACTTCCTCAAACTCCACCACTTGGTTGACGATAAAATTCACGCCCGCTCTACAGGGCCGTACTCGCTTGTAACACAGCAGCCGCTGGGCGGTAAGGCGCAGTTCGGCGGTCAGCGCTTCGGCGAGATGGAAGTTTGGGCGCTCGAGGCATACGGCGCTGCCTACACCCTGCAAGAGATACTCACCGTCAAGTCGGATGACATCGTGGGCCGCGTTAAGACTTACGAGTCGATAATCAAGGGGCAGAATGTACCCAAGCCGGGCATCCCCGAGAGCTTCAAGGTGCTTATCAAAGAACTGCAGTCGCTATCCCTGGACGTCAAAGTGCTTGACAAAGACAACATGGAGATTGACCTCAAACAATCCTTTGACGACGACAATATGGGGCTTTCTATCAAAGAGGATGAGCTGTTCGAAACTGTCGAAATCGACAGCGAAATCCAGGCGGGCTTTGGCATCGAACACCCGGATATGGATGGCGAGTCCTCTGCAACCAACGGCAGCGATGACGACGATCCACTTCTTACGCCAGAGGAAGACGAAGACGACTTCGATATGGACGACTCAGCGGAAGAGGAAGACGAGGACTAATGATTCCCATATAGAAAGAGGGGTTTTGTAATATGGAATTTAATGTATTTGAATCCATGAAGATAGGCCTGGCGTCCCCCGAGTCTATTCGGGATTGGTCTTACGGCGAAGTGAAAAAGCCCGAAACCATAAACTACCGCACACTTAAGCCGGAACGTGAAGGCCTATTTTGTGAGCGCGTGTTCGGTCCCCAGAAGGACTGGGAGTGCTACTGTGGGCGGTACAAGCGCATCCGCTACAAGGGCAAGGTCTGCGAGCGCTGCGGGGTCGAAGTCACTCGTTCTAAAGTCCGCAGAGAGCGCATGGGCCACATCGAGCTGGCCGCGCCTGTTTCTCATATCTGGTATTTCAAGGGTACCTCTTCGCGGATGGGGCTATTGTTGAACATGAGCCCCCGCCTGCTGGAAAAAGTACTTTACTTTGCGGCGTATATAGTCATTGACCCAGGCCGCACCAACCTCAAAAAGTACACTCTGCTCACCGAGAAAGAGTACCGCGAGCTCAAAGAGGCCTACGAAGATGACTTCGAGGCTGGTATGGGCGCCGAGGCGGTCAAAAAGCTGCTTGAGCAGATCGACATCTCCGGCCTTTCGGTTGAGCTCAAAGAAGAGCTGAAGACCGCCACCGGCCAGAAGAAGGCCAAGACCCTAAAGCGTCTGGAAATCGTTGAGGCCTTCAAAAATTCCGGTAACAAGCCGGAGTGGATGATCCTGGATGTTGTACCGGTTATCCCACCTGAGATACGTCCAATGGTTCAGCTGGACGGCGGGCGCTTTGCCACCTCCGACCTCAACGACCTTTACCGCCGGGTGATCAACCGCAACAACCGGCTAAACAAACTGCTGGACTTGGGCGCACCAGATATAATCGTCCGCAACGAGAAGCGGATGCTCCAAGAGGCTGTGGACGCCCTTATCGACAACGGTCGCCGGGGCCGCCCGGTCACCGGGCCGAACAACCGGCCGCTCAAGTCACTATCTGACATGCTCAAAGGCAAGCAGGGCCGCTTTAGGCAGAACCTGCTGGGTAAACGCGTAGACTACTCTGGCCGCTCGGTTATCGTGGTTGGGCCCGAGCTCAAGATGTACCAGTGCGGCCTGCCCAAGGAGATGGCTATCGAGCTGTTCAAGCCCTTCGTAATGAAGCGGCTGGTGGACAACAAGGACGCACAAAACGCCAAACAAGCCCGAAAGATGGTAGAGCGCGCAACCTCCAAAGAGGTCTGGGACGCGTTGGAAGTTGTCATCAGAGACCACCCGGTGCTGCTCAACCGCGCGCCTACCCTTCACAGACTTGGCATCCAGGCTTTTGAGCCGGTGCTGGTCGAAGGCCGCGCGCTCAAGCTCCACCCGCTGGTCTGTACCGCCTACAACGCCGACTTCGACGGCGACCAGATGGCTGTCCACGTACCCCTCTCGGCTGAGGCCCAGAGTGAAGCCCGGTTCCTGATGCTGGCTGCCGGTAACCTGCTCAAGCCCTCGGATGGACGACCGGTGGCCGTGCCCACTCAGGACATGGTTCTCGGCTCCTACTATCTCACCAAACAAGTGGACGACGCAAAAGGGTCAGGCAAGGCTTTTTGCAGCCCTGCCGAGGCTATCATGGCCTATGGCGATGGGGTGATAAGCCTGCACGCACCCATAAAAGTCCGCATGACACGCGAAATTGGAAGCGAGATACGCAGCAAAGTTATCAACACCACCGTGGGCCGGATTATCTTCAACGAGCCGATACCCCAAGACCTCGGCTTTGTTGACAGACAGAACCCCGAAACCCAGTTCGACCTGGAAGTTGAGCACCTTGTCCGCAAGAAAGAGCTGGGCAAGGTAATCGAGCGCTGCATATCCCGCCATGGCACCGCACGCACGGCCGAAGTGCTTGACAAAATCAAGACGCTGGGCTTCAAGTATAGCACCAGAAGCGCCATAACTGTCTCGGTTTCGGACGCAGTTGTGCCGGATGAGAAGAAGCAGTATCTGGCCGAAGCTGAGCAAAAAATCGACGAGATTCAGCGCCGGTACGATCGTGGCCTGATCTCCGAAGAAGTGCGCTACGAGCGGGTGATCAAGACCTGGAACGAGACTACCGCCAAAGTAAAGGACGCACTCCAAGACAGCTTTGGGCCCGAAAACCCCATCTTCATGATGGCGGACTCGGGTGCTCGCGGCAGCATGGATCAGATACGCCAGCTGGCAGGTATGCGTGGGCTTATCGCCAACACCTCCGGTCGCGCAATTGAGATTCCCATCCGCTCCAACTACCGTGAGGGACTGAATATCCTCGAGTACTTCAACTCCAGCCGCGGCGCGCGCAAAGGCCTTGCCGACACCGCCCTGCGCACCGCCGACTCCGGCTACCTTACCCGCCGCCTGGTCGACGTCTCCCAAGAGGTCATTATCCGGGAGGAAGACTGCGGCACCACCGGGGGCGTCATTGTCCAGGAGATTTTGGACAGTGGCCGTGTAATCGAAGAGTTCTCCGAGCGCCTGCTGGGCCGCTACTCAGTCGAGGACGTCATTAACCCGAGCACCGGCGAAATAATAGTCACAAAAGACACTATGATGACCGAGATGGACGCGGATAAAATTGTCGCCAGCGGTATTACCAAGCTGACCATCCGCTCTTTGCTGGGTTGCCGCAGCGAAAACGGGGTCTGCTCACGGTGCTACGGCGCCAACCTTGCCAACGGCCAGCCGATTGCAATCGGCGAAGCTGTGGGCGTCATTGCAGCCCAATCAATCGGCGAACCCGGCACCCAGCTAACCATGCGTACCTTCCACACCGGAGGCATCGCGTCAGCCAGCGACATCACCCAGGGTCTGCCTCGTGTTGAAGAGCTGTTCGAGGCCCGCAAGCCCAAGAACGCCGTTATACTTTCCCACATCGACGGTGTTGTCAGCTTTGAGAAGGACGCCAAGGGCAACGACTTCGCAGTGGTTACGGATGGTGAAACCGGCGACCGCTTCGAAAAACAGGTTATCTACGGCTCCACCCTCAAGGTGGCCGAAGGTGACGTCGTAAAGAAAGGTGACCAGCTGACCGAGGGCTCGGTCGAACCGGCTGAGTTCTTGCAAGTCAACGGCGAGATGGCTGTGCAGGATTACCTCATCCAAGAAGTACAGCGGGTTTACCGCACACAGGGTGTTGATATCAACGATAAGCACATCGAGGTTATAGTTCGCCAAATGATGCGCAAAATAAAGGTAGACGACCAAGGCGACACCACCCTTATCAGCGGCTCGACAATCTCCAAACACGAGCTGAATGCGGCCAATGACCACATTGACCAGCTCAACGCCGCTAACGGTGGAGAACTAAGGCACGCCACCAGTACTCCCCTGTTGCTGGGCATCACCAAGGCCTCGTTGGCTACCGAAAGCTTTATGAGCGCGGCGGCCTTCCAGGAAACCACCAGGGTGCTCACCGAAGCTGCTATCATGGGTAAAGTCGACCCGCTGGTCGGGCTGAAAGAGAACGTCATAATCGGCAAGCTCATACCGGCGGGTACGGGCACTGTAGTCTACTCCAAGTTCGAGAAAGAGCGCCGTTCGATACCCATGCCCAGCGCGTTCGATGCAGCGATTAAACAAGCCGAAGAAGACGCCGCAGCCGAGCAGCGCAAAACCCAGGAGAATACCCCACACAGTGGCGCAATGCCTTTCAATACCCCGATATTTATCGAGAGAGCGGAATAGGCAGTTTGTAGGGGCGATCTGTGACCGCCCGACTGCATGCAGCCTAATGGAAACTTACGGGCGAACACAGTTCGCCCGTACTTGACAACATCCCCCAAAAGTGATAAAATTTTTCGGGGCATTAGCGCCCCCAGTTTGATTGATAGCGCGCTCGCGCTTACCAATATATCTTCAAGGAAAGGAGGATACAAATGCCAACCTTTAACCAACTGGTGAGAAAGGGCAGAGAGGTTCTCGTAACCAAAAGCACTTCGCCCGCGCTGCTTAAAGGGCTCAACTCCAAAAAGCGGATCATGACCGACCACGACTCCCCGCAAAAACGCGGCGTATGCACGGCTATCCGTACAGCTACACCCAAGAAGCCCAACTCCGCGCTGCGCAAAGTCGCTAGGGTCAAGCTCTCCAACCAGATCGAAGTTACGGCTTACATCCCTGGCGAAGGCCACAACCTGCAAGAGCACAGCGTGGTGCTTATTCGCGGCGGGAGAGTAAAAGACTTGCCCGGTTGCCGCTATCACATTGTCCGCGGAACACTGGACACCCAGGGTGTTGCAAACCGCAAGCAGAGCCGGTCCAAGTACGGGGCAAAGCGGCCCAAAGCCGGAGCGAAGTAAAAAACTGCCAGAGCAAAAGATTTTTGCCGGAATTAACGGTTAACATATACTAAACGTTATGCCGGCACAACGGGAGTTTTTTTGACGCTTTCGAGTACCGATGAATTCATTATTGTGAAGGAGGGAAGTAAAGTGCCGAGAAGAGGAACTATTGCAAAACGCGATGTCTTGCCTGATCCGCTGTACAAGTCTAAGCTGGTAACCCGGCTTATCAACAGCATTATGCTGGACGGCAAAAAAGGCGTATCTCAAAAAATTGTTTACGGCGCCTTTGACATCGTAAAAGAAAAGACAGGCAAAGACCCGCTCGACGCCTTTGAGACAGCTATGGAGAACATTATGCCTGTGCTGGAAGTAAAGGCGAGAAGAGTGGGCGGTGCAACCTACCAGGTGCCGATCGAAGTACGCGCTGAGCGCAGACAAACTTTGGGCCTGCGCTGGCTGACCAGCTACTCGCGCAATCGCAACGAAAAGACCATGCGCGAGCGTCTGGCAGGCGAAATCATGGACGCCCTTAACAGCACCGGCGGCGCCTGCAAAAAACGCGACGATACCCACAAGATGGCCGAAGCCAACCGCGCGTTTGCACACTACAGATGGTAACTTGAAATTTATTAACTAATTTGGGAGGACTTTATGCCAAGAGAAGTGCCTTTAGAGCTTACTCGAAATATAGGCATAATGGCCCACATTGATGCTGGTAAAACGACTACGTCCGAGCGTATACTTTACTACACCGGAAAGGTGCATAAGGTTGGCGAGACTCACGAGGGCGCCGCAACAATGGACTGGATGGAGCAAGAGCAGGAGAGAGGCATAACTATTACCTCCGCTGCCACAACTGCCTTCTGGAACGGCCATAGAATAAACATTATCGACACACCCGGGCACGTTGACTTCACCGTAGAAGTCGAGCGCTCCCTGCGCGTGCTGGACGGCTCTGTAACTGTCTTTTGCGCCAAGGGCGGCGTTGAGCCCCAGTCGGAGACTGTGTGGCGCCAAGCGGATAAATACCGCGTGCCCCGCATGGCCTACGTAAACAAAATGGATATCATGGGGGCCGACTTCTTCCGCGTTGTGGAGATGATGAAAGATCGGCTCAAGTGTAACGCGGTGCCAATCCAGATTCCTATCGGCGCTGAGGATGTCTTCCGCGGAATTATCGACCTTGTAGAGATGAAGGCATACGTCTACTACGACGACCTGGGCAAGGATATCCGCGTGGAGGAGATTCCCGCTGACCTGCTGCAGCTGGCCAAAGACCAACACGCCAAGCTCATGGAGTCGGTCGCCGAGCAAGACGAAGAGCTGATGGAGCGTTACCTGGGCGGCGAAGAAGACCTGCCGATTGACGATGTCAAGCGGGCGATTCGGGCATCTACTCTGGCAAACCAGATGGTGCCGGTTGTCTGTGGAACCTCTTACCGGAACAAAGGTGTGCAAAAACTGCTTGATGCCATAGTCGACTATATGCCCGCACCCACCGACATCGAGGACATTAAGGGCATCAACCCCAAAACTGGGGAGGAAGACTCGCGCCCAACAAGCGACGACGCACCTTTCTCCGCACTAGCCTTCAAGATTGCCACTGACCCGTTTGTGGGCAAGCTCTGCTTCTTTAGGGTCTACTCGGGTAAGGTTGATGCGGGCAGCTCGGTGTTTAACTCCACCAAAAGCAACAGCGAGCGACTAGGCCGTATTCTGCAGATGCACGCAAACTCCAGGCAGGACATTGAGACCTGCTACGCCGGAGATATTGCGGCCGCTGTCGGTCTCAAGAACACCACCACCGGCGACACCTTGTGTGATGCCAAGCACCCGACCATTCTAGAGTCTATGGAGTTCCCAGACCCGGTTATCCGAGTTGCGATTGAACCCAAGACCAAGGCCGGCCAGGAAAAGATGAGCATCGCGCTACAAAAGCTGGCTGAAGAGGACCCCACATTCCACTTCTACACCGACCAGGAGACCGGCCAGACCCTAATCGCTGGCATGGGCGAGCTTCACCTTGAGATTATAGTCGACCGCTTGCTCCGCGAGTTCAAGGTCGAGGCCAACGTCGGTAAGCCCCAGGTTGCCTACAAAGAGACTATTCGCAAGGAAGCCGAGTCGGACACCAAGTACGCACGGCAGTCAGGCGGACGGGGCCAATACGGCCACGTCAAGATTCGCATAGCACCCAACGAGAGCGGCGCAGGCTATGTTTTCGAGAACAAGATTGTGGGTGGCACCGTACCCAAGGAGTATATCGGCCCAATCGACCAAGGTATCCAGGGTGCCATGAAAGCGGGTATTTTGGCCGGCTACCCGGTGGAGGACATCGTCGTCACCCTGTACGACGGCTCATACCATGAGGTCGACTCCTCTGAGATGGCCTTCAAAATCGCCGGCTCGATGGCGTTCAAGGACGCCATGCAAAAAGCCAGCCCCTGTGTGCTTGAGCCCATCATGAAGGTTACTGTAACCGTGCCAGAAGAGTATATGGGTGACGTCATCGGCGACATTAACAGCCGCCGGGGTCAAATCGCAGGGATGGTAGCTCAAAGCGGCGCCCAGCAAATCGATTCTCACGTCCCGCTTTCCGAGATGTTCGGTTACGCCACCGACATGCGTTCCAAGACTCAGGGACGCGGCCAGTACACCATGGAACCTTCCCATTATATCGAAGTGCCTAAGTCAATTGCTGAGGGACTTATCAACAAGAAGCCGGAGTAGTGACGACCGCCCTCGGTCGTCCGCGAATCTGCACCGAATTGTTGGCAACAGACGATCGAGTGCGATCGTCCCTACGATTCGTATGGCAAATTCTGTGCCCGTGCGTTTGCCGTGACTTTCTTGACAATAGTGCTTGCATTTTCTGCCGGTACTTGCTACAATAGCAGATATAATTGGGTTTCGAGAAAAAACAAAGTATCCTGAAATAAAGGGAGGAAAATTAGCAATGGCCAAGCAAAAGTTTGAACGCAACAAGCCGCATATTAACATCGGCACCATCGGTCACGTTGACCACGGCAAAACCACCCTCACCGCCGCTATTACCAAAACCTTGGGTATGAAGGGCGGCGCCGAGTTTATGTCTTACGACATGATCGACAAGGCACCTGAAGAAAAAGAGCGCGGTATAACTATCAACACTTCCCACGTTGAGTACGAGACCGAAAACCGCCACTACGCCCACGTTGACTGCCCTGGCCACGCCGACTACGTTAAGAACATGATCACCGGTGCCGCACAGATGGACGGCGCGATCCTGGTTGTTTCGGCAGCTGACGGCCCGATGCCTCAGACTCGCGAGCACATCCTGCTCTCCCGTCAGGTTGGCGTGCCTTATATCGTCGTCTTCATGAACAAAGTTGACCAAGTTGACGACCCCGAGCTGCTTGAGCTGGTCGAGATGGAAATCCGCGAGCTGCTCAGCGAGTACGATTTCCCTGGCGACGACACACCCATCATCAAAGGCAGCGGACTTAAAGCCCTTGAGGGCGGCACGGACGTTTCTGGTCCTGAGTACGCACCTGTACTTGAGCTGATGGCTGCTGTTGACAGCTATATCCCTACACCTGAGCGCGCTTCCGACAAACCTTTCCTTATGCCTGTTGAGGACGTCTTCACAATCACCGGGCGCGGCACAGTTGCTACCGGTAGAGTTGAGCGCGGCCAGATCAAAACCGGCGAAGAAGTTGAAATCGTTGGTATGGGCGATGAGAGCCGCAAGACTGTCGTCACCGGCGTTGAGATGTTCCGCAAAATCCTCGACTACGCTGAAGCAGGCGACAACATCGGCGCACTGCTGCGCGGTGTACAGCGCACAGACATTCAAAGGGGCCAAGTGCTTTCTAAGCCCGGCTCTATCAAACCTCTCACCAAATTCCAGGGGCAGGTTTACGTCCTTAAGCAGAGCGAAGGCGGTCGCCACACCCCGTTCTTTGGCAACTACCGCCCACAGTTCTACTTCCGCACCACCGACGTTACCGGCGTTGTAACACTGCCTGAGGGCGTTGAAATGTGTATGCCCGGCGATAACATCGAGATGGACGTAGAGCTCATCACCCCGATTGCTATCGAAGAAGGCCTGCGTTTTGCTATCCGCGAGGGCGGGCGCACAGTTGGCTCGGGCGTTGTTATCAAGATCAACTAAATAGTACCCGCATAAGTAAGCGATGCAACGTTTTCACGTTGCATCGCTTTTCCTTTATACTTAGCTGAGCATATTGCCCTTAATTAAGACCTCAAAACCGCACGTATCCTGTCAGTGTTCAAAAACAAATCCAGTCCATCTTCAATGGAGTTTACCAATATGTCCGATCGCTGCACAAGTCCGGCATAGATTCCCTCGTCTCCCAAAACTCCCACAGACAAGGCTGCCTCCTTAAACATATCCATATCATTAAATCCGTTGCCCACGCACGCGCAATGTGCAGGGTTTGACTCTTTTACAATTTGCGCCTTAAACGCGGAAGCGCCCTCGGAGTCAAACGTCTTTAGCACTACGGGCAACCCCTCGCATTCACGCGCGGCGCTACCATATGTATCCGCAGTCAAAACATATAACTCATAACTTTTAGAAAGTTCCCTAAGTTTTACCTTTACACTATCGCTCAACTTGCCATCAGTTGCCAACGTACCATTGTAGTCAAACACAATTGCGCGTATATCCAGCGCCTCGCGCCCCGGTATTTTTATAGTCATTTCCGTCTCCTAGTAATTCATATATTCTATATAAGCTCTGGTCAATTCCTCTTTGGGGTCAGAAAAAATAGAATAGTCGCCTGCCTCAATCAATTCACCGTTATCCATAAACAGCACATGATCTGCAATTCGTTTAGCCTGCGAGAGGTTATGCGTCACTATAACCACAGTAATAAATTCCTTTAGCTCGATTAGCAGTTTTTCTATAGAAATTGTGTTTTTCATGTCCAAGGCGGAACATGGCTCGTCCAGCATAAGTATCGCTGGCTCTATACACAAACAACGCGCTATCGAGAGCCGTTGCTTCTGCCCTCCGGATAGCTTGTAGGCCGGCATATCCAGGTCTTGTTTGATTTCTTCGTAGAGGCCTGTTAGCTGTAGGTAGTGCTTCACTTTGTCGGCTTGTTCGCTTTTGCTAAGGCTAAAGTGATAGTTTAGTGGGTACAGTATATTTTTTTCTACGCTAAACGGGAAGACCAAGGGGGTCTGGAAAACTAACCCCACTTGTTTGCGCAGGGTTTCTTTTGGCAGGTCGCTAATGTTTTTGTCACCAATGAATATCTCGCCGGACAGCCTGCCGCCCTCTTCTTCTACAATGCGGTTTATGCTTTTCAAAAAAGTAGACTTGCCGCAACCGGACGATCCTATTATGACAGTTATTTTATTCTTAGGTATCTCGCAGGTGAAATTTTTTAGGACTTGCTTGTTCAGATAAGAAACCTGCAAGTTTTTTGTAGTGATAATACTAATCACCCTTTTTCTTGAAATACTCCAGCCCTCTGCAAGCCGCATTTAGCACCAGCAGTATAGCCATTAACAAAAACGCCGAGGCGTAAGCGTTTGTCAGGGAAATGCCCTCGCTGACAAGAATAAATAAATGATACGATAGAGACATAAACGGTTGGGTAACGCTCTGCGGCGTGGGTGCGTTAAGTACAGCGCCGGTTAACATAACGGGCGCCGCCGCGCCTATACCATATGCCACACCCAAGGTAATGGAGGTTAAGATGTTGATATAGTAACTGGGCAGAATAATCTTGCGCAGTATATAGGTTTTTGAAACCCCAAGGCACAGCGAAGCGTGGAGCAGCTCAGTAGAATCCTCTTCGAACAACTTTATTATACGTATCGTAATAAACGGCAAAATCATAACTGCAACAGTTATGCCAGCGGCAAGCAAAGAGCGAGGCATACCGAGCATATGCAGCAAAATGGTATAGCCCACAAGCCCAAAAAGTATAGACGACATCCCCGATAAAAAATATATAGACGCCTTGATAATACCCTTAACATACCTATTGCGGCAATAGAAAACCAAAAATATCGCCGTGATACTTCCCACAAGGCCGGCCATAAGCCCGGACAACGCTCCCAAGTACACAGTGCCCGTTATCGCCGGAAAAACTCCGCCCTCTGCACCAATGGGGACCCCCCTCGGCCTATCAGAAACAAAGTTCCACGTTATATTCAAGGCACCGTGGTAAAGGATGTAGCCGAATATAAAAAATGTCGCCGTTACCACAAGGCCCCCACAAAGCCATGCCGTTAGCTTCAGTAAGGTGTTCCTATATTTTATCATATTCGCTCAACAGTTTCCTTCTCAAAAAATATGTTATAAGCAAAATAACGCTTAGCGTCAACATCAGCATTAAATTGGCCGCGTAAATGGCCGAGGCGTGCACACTTCCTATTTCCGCGCTGCCTATCTCAAGGGCGGTTAAACCAGAAATGGTTTGCCCTCTTCCCAAAAGCCTCGGGAAGATAGGTGCATTGCCAATAACCATCATAACAGCAATAGTTTCACTGGAGGCACGGCCAAATGCAGATATAACTGCCGCAGCTGCACCGCGCTTTGTTATGGGGATAATCACTTTAAGCACAGAGTATTCCGCCGATACGCCCAGCGCCCTAGATGCGGTATCGTACTTATTCTTAGCTTTTTCGATAGACTCGCTGTAGGTGGATATGATGTATGGCAGCAGCATAACGCTGAGCACAAGTGCCGCCGCCAATATAGACTCGCCCGCCGACATATTAAAGATACGCTCCAAGTTCCGCACCACGACCACCAAACCAATGAACCCATAAATAACAGACGGCACACCCGCCAGCAAATCAACAAAAGCCAGCACCAGCTTAGTCAGCCGCCGCCCCGCGTAATAATTCAAAAAAATCGCGGCCATGCCGCCAATAGGTGCAGCAATGGCCACCGCTAAAAACGCCACATACATGGTAGCTGATATTACAGGCAGAATACTAAAAGAGGGCGTTTGGCCCAAAGGTCGCCAAACGCCTGAAGTATCGAACAACAACATCCCAAGCCCAGTAGCCGCCGGTATAGTTTGATAGATAACGTGTACCAATATGACTATGAATATAGCCGGAATAACAAACGAAACGGCGGCAAATAAGCATAAAGCTGTTTTTTCTTTCACCATACGCTCCTAGCTCATCGGAATAAAGCCTATCTCCTCTATTATACCCTGTCCCATGTCGCCAAAAATCGCATCAAGAAAGTATTGTTCCGCTTCACTTGGCTGGCCAGAGCTGATGAGGATAAGCGGCCTTTGTATTATATAAGTGCCGTTAAGTATATTTTCAACATTGGGCGCGACTCCATCTACTTCCATGAAGGCTAGGTACTGCTGGTTTTGGTACGACACACCGAAAGATGCGTAGCCGATAGCATTCCTGTTCTCAATAACGCGGTTAATCAGCGCACCCATAGACGGTGCTTGTATAGCGTCGGCTCTTACATCGACATCGCCCATTATGTTAGTTTGAAAGACTTCATGGGCACCACCGCCAATATCCCTAACTACCACGACTATCTCTTCGTCGGGTAGAGCGGGATCAAAGTCTTGCCATGTTGCGTACTGACCCGAGAATATACGTACGATTTCTTCAGTGGTTAGGCCTTCGCGCATGGCAGCGAGCGGGTTTTCTGGGTTGATTGCCACTGTAAGTGCGTCAATGCCTATTAAGTATTCTTGCAAGTATGGAATTTGCTCGCGCTCAGATTCTCTTAAATCTCTCGCTAGCATCCCGAAATTCGCAGTCTGGTTGATAATCGCGCTTATTCCTTGTCCGGAACCACCGGAGGATACGTAGACTTCAATTGGCTGCGCGGATTGCTCTTCGAGTTCCGCAGCTATAGTAGCGATAACAGGTGCCAGGGTCGAGCTGCCATCGAATAGAATTTGTGTTGCTTCTATAGTCGGGTTTTCTACTACGATTTCTTGTGGGGCTTCTGTTGTGACCATAGGTGGCGGGGTGGTTGCCGGCGCCCCAGATTGAGTTTGGCCAGCACAACCAGCAATGACCGCTGCCATTGCCACCGCGCACAGAATAACAGATATTTTTTTCACGTTTCTCTTCATCGCTGAGGGCCCCTTTATGGTAGTTTGAAAAATTCTCTTAGCTACCATTTTAGACCACTAAATGCGATATTGCAAATATTGATTATTAATCAACCTGATTGTTTCTATTGGAATTTTTTATACTTGACTCAACCCGCACTGACAAGTTGGCCTCTGTGTCAACTCATCGGTGCAGGCTTAGCTATTACGTCCCTTCCTCATTCAGTGCTATTTGCTCGTTTATAAGCTCAAATATTTCCTCCAGCCGCTGCTGTTCTCCGCTGAGGTAGAGGTAACCCAACAGCGCCTCGATAGCCGTAGCCTTGTGGTACTCGTCCGGGGTACAGCTTTTAGGCAAGCGGGAAAGACTGACGTTCCGACCTCTTCGCAGAACCTCTCGCTCGGTCTGTGACGATGCCTCCAGCACCGCTTGGTAGGCAAGGGCTTGGGCTGCTGCCTTCACCCTGCGCACAGAAGCTTGATGCAGCTTCCCTGCCGGCATACCGCCGCCTATAACCAGGCGCTCGCGCACCATAATCTCAAAGACAGCGTCTCCCATAAAAGCCAGAGTAACCGGGCTTAGCCCTGCCGGATTTTTGTACTTAGCCGGTATAGCAAGCCCTCCCTCTATCTCACGTAATCGAACTCAAAGCCGAGAATACGTACGGTGTCGCCCTCTTGGACACCCATCTCCTCGAGCTTTGCGATAATACCGCTCTGTACAAGCACTCGCTGGAAGTATTGCAGGGACTCGTAATCGTCCATGTCAACTCCGGCCAGCACCGATTGCAGCCAGGGGGCATCCACTTCGTAGAAGCCCTCCCCTCCCCTGACCTCGAAAGCTTGAGGATCGACTTCTTCCGGCATATACGGCTCCGGCTCAAATTCCAGGATTGGTGGCAAGGCAGCCAGCTTTGCAGCTACAGCACCCACAAGCTCCCGCAAGCCGCGGTTTGTCGCCGCGGAAATCTCGAAGAATTCGTACCCTTGTCCTTTAATATAATCGGCGAACGCGCCAATTTGCTCCCGGCTGGCAATGTCGCATTTGTTTGCGGCAACCAACATGGGCCGCTGGGCGAGCTCGGAGTTAAACGCCACCAGCTCAGCGTTTATAGTCTCAAAGTCAGCAACCGGGTCGCGTCCCTCAATGGCCGAGACATCGACCAGATGCACCAGCAACCGGCAGCGCTCTATATGCCGCAAAAAACCATGGCCGAGCCCCACTCCCGCACTAGCCCCCTCAATCAGGCCGGGAATGTCCGCCATTACAAAAGAGGCGCCCTCCTCCAGGCGAACAACGCCCAGCACCGGGGTAAGGGTGGTAAAGTGGTAGTTGGCGATCTCCGGCTTTGCATGGCTGACCATCGAGATCAGAGTGGACTTACCCACGTTTGGGAAACCTGTCAAACCCACATCGGCCAGCAGCTTGAGCTCAAGCTCAATCTCGAGCTCGTCGCCCTGGCGGCCAGGCTTGGCAAAGCGGGGAATCTGCCGCGTGGGCGTGGCAAACCGAGCATTTCCCCAGCCACCTTTGCCCCCACGGGCTATTAGAGTTGGCTGGTCCCGCGAGATGTCGGCAATCAGCCTACCGGTTCCGAACTCCTTGATCAATGTGCCTCGTGGTACCCGAATAACGAGGTCGTCACCGTTTTTGCCGGTGCAGCGCTTGCTCCCGCCGTTTTCGCCTCCGGGGGCAGCGTAGCTGCGCTTGTACCTAAAATCGGCCAGTGTGCTCAGATGGTTGTCGGCCACGAAAAAGACGTCGCCGCCCTTGCCCCCATCGCCGCCGTCCGGGCCCCCGGCGTTCACATATTTCTCCCGGTGAAAGCTGACAGCCCCATTGCCGCCGTCCCCCGCCTTCAACTTAATTTTTGCTTTATCAACAAACATTTAACGTCCTCTTTGTATATATTTCAAGACATATGACTATTCGTATTTTTTAGCGTACTCGTAGTAGATCTTCGCGTGGTTCAGCCTGTCCTCCAGGCTTTCCGGCAGCAGAGTTTTTACCACCTTACCGGGAGTACCCAGCACCATCGAGAACGGGGGAATCTTGGCGTTCGGCGGTACCAGAGCCCCCGCGCCAACAATCGAGCCTTTGCCAATTACCGCACCGTCCAGCACAATAGCGCCCATGCCGATAAGGCAAGTATCCTCTACAGTGCAGGCATGGACAATCGCCCCATGGCCAATGGTTACGTAATCTCCAATTATTGTCGGGCCCCACCCAGGCTGATCGGACCTTGGCCTGTCCACATGGATAACGCAGCCGTCCTGCACGTTGGTGTATTTGCCAATCCGAATATAGCTAATGTCCCCGCGTATGGTGGCGTTGTTCCAGATATTCACCCCTTCAGCGAGACTAACATCACCGATAATGTCGGCGCTTATCGCCAAAAACGTATCTGGGTGTATGTCCGGGGTTTTCCCATCAAACGCAATAATGTTTGCCAACGTAATCATCCTCTTCTGTTGTTTTTGTTTGTCTTGGCGTTGTCAATAAATCAGCGTCGGCTCGTCCCTGCATGGGAGCGCTATCTCGTAGCGCGCGAGCAGCTCTTTCTCCTGGGCGGTGTAATTCGCCTCCATAACAGAGCTTAACAGCCTTTGGCGGGCCATACTTTGTGATACCGCAAAGGTCTGCGCGAGCGCGGCTACTGGATCTGCCTCCACAGCTAGTCCGCCTAAAAACTTTGCGGCCAGCACCTGTGGTAAAAGCAACTCGGCGGCAAATGCGTCGGCCTGCCGCTCAGATTCCGGGTCGTCGTCCTCGTGTTCCAAGTAGATATGGCCCACCTCGTGGGCGAGCGTAAAGCTTTGTCGCCTTACAGAATTTGCACGCGCATTGTAGAGTATCACGTATACCTTGCGGTCACCTCGCTGCCTTACAAGGGTGCAGCCGTCTTTTAGGGCAGCCATGTTGCCTGCACAGAGTTGCCTCACAGTGCTACCTGTCATCACGCAGTAGTGCTCTAGGGAGTCTATCAGCACACTTCGATCAAAGCTCAGCCGCTCCACGCTGACCGGAAGCCTGGTCGACTTCTGGCTGAGGAGCAGTTCCCTCGCTAGCTGCTTAGCACGCAAAATTTCGGGATTCATTCCTTACTTATCCCCCGACGCGCCCATTGCTTCAAGGTAGCCGTCGATATTCTCTTCAAAGTTGCGCAAAATGCGCTCACGCAAAGCTGTGGGAATCTTCTCGGCTCTACGTGCAAGCATAAGCAGTTTTTCTTCCTGTTCGTTTTGCGCCCCGCTGCCGTTCATAACGTTCCCTTCGTAATCGAAGAAGTACTCGATAGAGACCTCAAAGAAGTCGGCCAGCTTTTTCAGGGTGAGCGAGTCGGGCACCGAGACCCCGCGCTCGTAGGCGCTGTAAGTCTGGCGCTTGACGTCCAAATACCGGGCCACTTCCTCCTGGTTTATCCTCTTGGATTTGCGCACGGCTTGCAATCGCTCTCCTATCATAACAATCACCTCTGTCCTACATAGTAGCAAATATTTTTTGCAATTGCAAGCCTCCTTGCTAAGTTTTTCGATATTTTATTGCAAAATGGGAAAAGCAGGGACAGTAAAAACTTGTCCCTGCCCACGTGCTCTGCTACTTTATTATTAGAACATATCACTTGAAGCCTCGGTGTTTATGATTACATGCCCACCTGAAAAGTACGCCTCTCCTTCGCTAAACACCACCCTAAAGAACGGGATGGGCACGTAGAGTGTGCTCTCGTCGTCCGACAAAATAACGGGTTGCATAAGGGTTGTGACCTCGCCGTCCATTTCAAAGTCAGCCGAGCCCACATTCATTTGTATGGGGCCGTTCGGGCTGTACATCGTTATGCTCCCGGTCTCTTGATCCCAAGAGACTTCTTGGCTCAGCGCCTCAGCAATAGGCTGCAGCGAGACATGGGTCGGGAGTATGTTATCGACAATTTTTTGGCTTGCACCTGCAACCCCGTCGCCGTTCAAAATTACTCCGTAGTCCGTCCAATCGATTTCTAAAGAGGTAACGCCCCTTTCCGGCTCGTAAGTCGCGAGATCGGACTCCACGGGGTCGGTGGCCGGAGCCTCCGTCCTGGCGGCACACCCACCCAGCACAACAATAGCAACAATCAATACGAGTGCAGTAGCTTTCTTAAATTTTTTCACTTTCACAAATTACTCCTCCATATAGATTAAGTTTATTATAGCCTTGTGCAAAACACACTAACAGGTGCGCTCAACTTTATAACTATATACAAAGTTGAGCGTTTTTGCAAATAACTCAAAAAAATTGGTCGCATTAGTGGCAAAGTTTATGTTAGTATTATAGTGGGTATAGTTGGCTTTACTCTAAGCTATCATTCTACAAAGAAAGCTTTGCATTTGCAGTTTACCATAAATGAACAAAGATTTCTATGCGAATTAGCAATTGAAGCTAAAGTCCTTTGTATATTAACTCTCAGCAAACCCAATATATTACACCGAAAGGAATGGTATAAATGTCTTACAAGTCTGACATCGAAATCGCCCAGGAAACAAAACTCCAGCATATCCGCGAGATTGCGAAAGTCGCAGGAGTGGACGAGCAATACCTTGAGCAGTACGGTAACCACAAAGCCAAGGTAGACTACAACCTGCTCGACAAAATGGCCGACAAGCCGAACGGCAAGCTTATTCTGGTAACGGCTATAAGCCCTACACCGGCGGGCGAAGGCAAAACTACCACAACTGTCGGGCTCTCAGACGGGCTGCGCAAGATTGGCAAAAACGTTGTGGTAGCCCTGCGCGAACCCTCACTTGGCCCTGTGTTTGGGGTTAAGGGCGGCGCTGCCGGCGGCGGCTATGCTCAGATCGTGCCTATGGAAGACATCAACCTGCACTTCACCGGGGACTTCCACGCAATCAGCGCTGCCAACAACCTGCTGGCCGCCATGCTGGACAACCATATCTTCCAGGGCAACGACTTGCAGATAGACACCCGCCGCATAACCTGGAAGCGCTGCGTAGACATGAATGATCGCCAGTTGCGCTTTGTTACAGACGGGCTGGGCGGCCGTGTAAACGGTGTCCCCCGCGAAGACGGATTCGACATCACTGTGGCAAGCGAAGTCATGGCCGTGCTCTGTCTGGCCAGCGACATCACCGACCTCAAAGCCCGCCTTGCCCGGATGATCGTCGGCTATACCCGAGATGAGCAGCCAATAACCGCCGGTATGCTTAATGCCGAGGGGGCAATGGCCGCGCTGCTAAAAGACGCGCTCAAACCTAACCTTGTCCAAACCCTCGAGGGCACACCGGCGTTCATACACGGTGGGCCGTTTGCAAACATCGCTCACGGATGCAACTCGATAATCGCAACCAAAATGGCTCTTAAGCTAGGCGATTACGTAGTAACTGAAGCCGGCTTCGGGGCCGACCTGGGCGCTGAAAAGTTCGTAGACATCAAATGCCGGATGGCCGGGCTTACACCCGCGGCCGGCGTGGTCGTTGCCACCGTGCGCGCACTCAAACACCACGGCGGCGTAGCCAAAGCCGATCTTGGCACCGAGAACCTCGCCGCCCTCGAAAAAGGGCTGCCCAACCTGCTGCAGCACGTGGAGAACGTCTCCAATGTTTACGGCATCCCGACTGTGGTAGCTATAAACCGCTTCCCCACCGACACCGAGGCCGAGCTCAAGCTAATCGAAGAGAAGTGCAAAGCCCTTGGCGTCAACGTAGCCCTCTCCGAAGTTTGGGGCAAAGGCGGCGAAGGCGGCAAACTTCTGGCTGGGGAGGTCGTGCGCCTCTGTGAGGAGAAGGGCAAGTTCGGGTTCGTTTACCCGGATAACGCCTCTATTGAAGAAAAGCTCAACGCAATTGCCAAAAAAGTCTACCGCGCGGACGGCGTAGATCTTACCGGCCCCGCCAAAAAACAGATGGCTCAGCTCGAGTCCCTCGGCTTCGGCAACCTGCCAATCTGCATGGCAAAGACCCAGTACAGCTTCTCGGACAACGCCGCGCTGCTCTGCGCCCCCAAGGGCTTTAGGGTGACCGTCCGCGGGCTCAAAGTCTCCGCCGGCGCCGGATTTATAGTGGCCCTTACCGGAGAAATCATGACTATGCCCGGCCTACCGAAGGTGCCCTCCGCCGAGAAGATCGACGTGGATGTCACCGGCAAAATCACCGGACTGTTCTAAGCATACAAACACTTTGCCCGCCGCGAACAATCGCGGCGGGCTTTGCATTTAGTTGATGATTGTACCGCTGTTTACATGGAACATCTGCCCCGAGACATTTGATGAATCCTCGCTGCCCAAGTAAACATAGATCGGTGCCAGTTCGTAGGGCTGCGCCGCCCGTCCCATCGGGCTGGTAGAACCAAAAGTCCGCGCCTTTTCGGGCGAGAAGCTGGAGACTATAAGCGGCGTCCAGACCGGGCCGGGGGCCACAGCGTTCACGCGTATGCCCTTATCCATCAGCGAGAGGGCCATTGAGCGAGTAAAGGCGATTATCGCGCCCTTGGTTGCCGAGTAATCGATCAGCGTGGGGTTGCCCTCAAAAGCCGTGATAGAGGCGGTGTTGATTACTGCTCCACCCATGCTAAGGTGGGGGAGCGCCGCCTTGGTCAGGTAAAAGCATGAGAAGATATTGCTCTCGAAAGTGTCGCGCAACTGGTGGTCGGTGATGTCCAGCAGGCTGTTTTGCGGGTACTGCACCGCCGCGTTGTTGATCAGTATATCCAGGCCGCCCATAGTGGATATTGCAGTCTCTACTGCCTGGGTGGCGGTTTCTTCTACCCGCAGGTCAGCCCGAATTTTTAGGCATCGGCCACCTACTTTTTCAATCGCCTTGGCAGTATCATCGGCGTCACCCTCTTCCCGCAAGTGGATTATGGCGACGCTGGCCCCCTCCTTGGCGTAGGCAAGGGCGACTGCGCGTCCTATCCCGCTGTCTCCCCCGCTGATAAGCGCCCTCTTACCGGTCAGCTTGCCGGCAGATTTGTAGGCCGGGTTGTCGTAAACGGGCGGCGGGCTCATCTCGGCTTCCCTGCCCGGCTGCCTGTCTTGGTGCTGGGCCGGGAATACGTCTCGTTCGGGTTTTTGCATTGCTATCGCTCCTCTGGCAATGATTCACGGGACAGGCAAGCGCGTCCCCTACAAGTTAAAACATGGTCTCTCCTTGCTCCAGCAGGCTGATAGCACCGGCCACTCTGGCCTTGGCCACCTCGCCGGTGGGCGCGCCCTGTATCTGCCTAATAAGCCCGCTCTTTTGTGTGTTTGTCATTTTGCCAAAGGTTGCCATAGCCTTGGGACTTTGGGCCAGCTGCATACCCAGACCCAGTGGAATATCGGGGCCGTCTGGGTTTTTGCCGGTACCAATAAATGTGGACTTTTTCAAATTGTTACCTCCATATGATTTAGTAGGGGCGGCCATTGGCCGTCCGCAGACACACAATGCGCCCCCTACGCCGATGCGCTACCCTTCTCACATTTTGCCCCCCACCAGTCTAGCAGGGTGCCGTCCTGGTAGAACGAGACTATCTCACAGTTGTTGGCACAGCCGGCGCAGCTGTTAACCTTGGTGCTGCAAGGGATTTCCCCAGCCGCAAAGTCGAAGGGCTTGCCGGTGGCCGTCCCCCTCGAGAGTATGGCGGCGCCTACAGCGCCCATCAGGTGAGAGTCTGCGTCTACGTGAATTTCGCAGCCCAGCTCGACTTCAAAAGCGCGGATGACACCCTTGTTCTTGCTCACCCCGCCCTGAAAAACTATCGGTGGACGGATTCGCTTGCCCTTGCCTACATTGCTCAGGTAGTTGAGCACAACCGCACGGCAAAGCCCGGCCAGCAAGTCGTCCTTGCTGTGGCCGGCCTGGGCCTTGTGGACTAGGTCGGACTCGGCAAAAACAGTGCACCGGGCCGCGATTTTCGCAGGCGCATCCGAGCGTAGAGCAGCTTGGCCAAGCTCCTCTACGCTGAGACCCATCCGCTCGGCCTGGGAAGAAAGGAAAGCCCCAGTCCCTGCGGCACAGAGGGTATTCATGGCGTAGTCGGTCACCACTTTGCCGTCGGTCAGGATGATTTTTGAGTCCTGTCCGCCGATCTCCAAAATAGTGCGCAGCCCCGGCCTGCGGGAGAGAGCGCCCACCGCGTGGGCGGTTATCTCGTTTTTGACTGCTCCCGCGCCCAGCATCGCACCCACTAGTCTACGAGCCGAACCGGTTGTGCCTACGCTACTCACCACAGTTCCGACCGGCAGCTGACTGTAAAGCGAGCGCAACAGCTCTCGCGCAGCCTCAAGGGGGTCGCCTTGGGTATAAAGATATTCGTGGGCAAGCAACTTCCCGTCACTACCCAGCACCACCCCTTTAGTGGATACCGAGCCTATATCGACCCCCAGGCTGGCTATCGTTTCCATTTTAAACACCCTTTCTCATTCGCAGCATGTCCACAAAAGCCTCAATCCTGGTGCGCACCCCGAGCTCTCCGGTGTGGGTATCGAAGCTCAGCGGCAGTATAGGCATCCCCTCCCGGTGGGAGAGCCGGGTGAGCACCGGCCCCGCGTTCAGCTCTGGGATGCAGCCGAAGGACTTCAGGTGCAGCACCCCGTCGTAGCCCCGGCGGGCGTAGTCAAGGCTCTGAGAGACGCTGTCCACTCCGGTGGCTCCTACCGGGTAGCGCAGGTAGCCTTCGCTCCGGCGCAGGGATGTGGCGTTGTCGCGGCCAAACATCAAAAACCAGATGCTCATCGCCCGGGTAACCGCAACTCCTTCCGCCGCCAACTGGCGCTCAAGGTTAAAGTTGCTGGCGGGCTCCATAAGCGTGTACACCTCGCCGATAATGCCAACTCGCAGGTGGTTTTGCGGGCAGTCAAGCTTTATTTTACACAGCTGCCGTTGGCAGTCGGCGACAGCATCGCGTAGTTCGGCTTGGCTGCGTGTACGGCTGATTTTATCCAGAAACTGCTCGTGCAGGGTGTCACAGCTGCCAGGGACGCGCTCGAAGGCAATGTTCTCGCGAATCCAGTTTTCAAGGCTGTCCACAGCGCGGATGCTGCACACCGCCATATGGAAAGCAGCCGCAACCTTATGGGCAGGCAGCGGACAACCTAGCTGCCAAAGCCGGGTCAGCAGGGGCAGAGGTCGGGCATTTTTCCGGGCAAGACAAGCAAATTCAAAGCGGTGGCCCATATCTCGCAAAATCTGCTCTTGGAGCTCGCCGTAGTAGCCGTAACGGCAGCCGGTGCCAGACTGGAAGAGCAGGTTTGCTCCGGCCTCCAGACCCTCGATATAGTTGCCCAGGTTGTACTTGAATGGCGAGCAGACGAAGTCGGGACTACACCGCCCGCCCAGCTCCACCGTTTTTTGGGTGATAGGCGGCGGAGTTAAAATTGTCGCGTGAGGGAAGAGGCGCCCGAACAACTGTTCGAGCACCGCCGAGTAACTGCCCATGTGCGGGTAGCTGATAACCGTCCTAGCCGGCATGACCGCGCCCCCTCTTCTTTAGTATATCCGCAAAACACTCGATGCGAGTCTGCAGCCCGGCCTGGCCGTGCAGCCCGTCCAGTATAATCTGGGTTATTGGCAAGCCTTTTACCCGACGCAGTATCAGCTCGTTGACCAAGCAGTCTGTCCCGCAAGGGAATGCGCTGACCAAAATCACGCCGTCTATCTGCGGACGCAGCAGCTCGAGCGCGCCTACAATCTCTTTGTTCATTGTCCAGTAAAGGCTGTGGGTCAGCTTTTTGGCCGCCTGCCTAGCTGCCGGGCGGGGGCAAGCTTCGGCAAATATGGGCGTTAACCCCGCCTCGCGCAATAGCCTAACCAGTGGGCCACCAATGGCCGGATCGTAGGATATATATGGCTGAGCGGCCACCAAAACTTTGAGACCGGGGGCAGCGAGCAGTTTGCGCTGCTTCTCTCTGTCGCGGGCGTCTTTTTCGCGTTGCGCCCTCACTGCCAGCCAGTAGGCCCACAGGGACCGCGCCTTGCTTTTACCAAGAGCGCGGCCCAGGCCAACAAAACCCCGCAGCCCGGCGCCCGGCCTGCCGCTTTGCAGGTTATGAGATAGGATTTTTGCCCCCGGCAGCGTCCCGCGGGCAAGGTCTGTAAGCCCCCAAAAGCGCACACAAAATTCCTCGTGTTTGCCCAGGCGCTCAAAACGTGGAGCAAAGATGTAATCGCAGCGACCCACCAGGCTGGCAATATGCCCTGCGAAAGCCTTTACCGGCAGACAGCACTCGCTGTCCGAGAGCGCGTCCCCCGCGCTGATAACACGCTGGTCGCTCTTTTGGCTGAGCACCACCCGGCAGCCCAGCTCTTCAAAGAAAGTTTTCCAGAGCGCGCCGTAGCGGTAGTATAGAAGCGCTCTTGGTATACCAATTGTCATTAAAATCACCGGGGTTAGTATTGCCGGGTGGTGGCTAGCAGATACACGACTATGCGATTTGTTTGCTTGGCAAGATGGGCTGTGGTATAATTTAGACGTTGCCAGGTGGCGCTGTTTTCATATAGGCGGTGTTAAGTAGCATGATAAAAGAAGTTGCTGACAAGGATTTAACCCGAGCAATCGACCTTGTAAATGACGTGTTTGCCGAATTTATTGCCGTGGATTATTCCGAACAAGGAAAAAGCACTTTTGAATCTTATTTAAATGAGAAGCTTGACAAAGTTGCATCCTCCTTAAAATCCGAACACAAAAAAATGTGGGCGTATTATCAAGAGGATGAAATCCTTGGAGTGATCGCGACACAAGGTATATCTCATATATCGCTAATGTTTGTAGATAAGCGGCATCACGGAACTGGAATTGCAAGGCAGATGTTTAACTTTGTTCTTGAAGAGTTAGCGAAAAATAAAAACGTGACACAGATAACAGTAAATTCTTCTCCATATGCCACCAAAATCTATGAGAATTTGGGTTTTGTAAAAACAAGTGAACAGCAAGAAAAAGATGGTATTATCTATCTCCCAATGGCGTACCCAATATAAGCACAATCTGTACGCAAGATGAATGCAGTTCTCATCATTGCGGCCCATTGTATTAAAATAGGTGGTGACACAACTGGAAAATTTCAATATCAATACCCGCTCCGCCGGAATCCTCCTCCCCGTCTTCAGTTTGCCCTCCCCCTACGGCATCGGCACATTTGGGCGGGCAGCCTACGAGTGGGTCGACTTCCTCTCCACTTCAGGCCAGCGCTACTGGCAGGTGTTACCGCTGGGCCCCACCGGCTACGGAGACAGCCCCTACCAGAGCTTTTCGGCTTTTGCAGGCAACCCGTACTTCATCGACCTCGATCTGCTCTGCGAGCAGGGTCTGCTGAAACACAGTGAGTGCGCGTCCGCTTTCTGGGGGAAAGACGAGAGCAAGGTGGACTACCACGCGGTAGCCGCCGGGCGGGACTCACTTTTACGCCGGGCGTTCTCCCGCTTTGAGGATATAGCCGCGCTGGAAGAATTTGCGCAGACACACGCCGGGTGGGCAATAGACTACGCGTTGTTCACGGCGATAAAATCGCGGGTAAATCCGGCCTCTTGGCAAGAGTGGGAACAGGATATCCGGGTGCGCGAGCCGGCGGCAACAGCCCGTCTGGAATCCCAATTAGAGGGCGAAATCAGCTACCAGCTATTTGTGCAGTACCTGTTCTACCGGCAGTGGGCGGCACTGAAGGACTACGCAAACCAAAATGGGGTCGGCATAATCGGGGATATACCCATCTACGTGGCCATGGACAGCGCCGACACCTGGGGGGCTCGCGAGCTATTCCTGCTGGGCGAGGATGGCTGCCCTACACATATAGCCGGCACACCACCGGACGCGTTTTCGAGCACCGGGCAGCTTTGGGGCAACCCGCTCTACGATTGGGAGGCGCTAAAGGCCACCGACTACTGTTGGTGGGTGGAGCGGATGCGCGCCAGCCTCTCGATTTACGATGTGGTGCGCATCGACCACTTCCGCGGGCTGGAGAGCTTTTACGCCATACCCGCCGGGAGCGAGACCGCCCTTTCCGGCCAGTGGCTAAAAGGACCGGGCATGGAACTGATTGCGCGTTTGAACTCCGAATTCTCGCCCGGCAGAATTATCGCCGAGGACTTGGGGCTGCTAACTGGCGAAGTGCGTGATCTCCTCAAAGACAGCGGCTATCCCGGTATGAGCGTGTTGCAGTTTGCCTTTTCCCCGGACGAAGAGAGCAGCTACCTGCCGCACAACCACCGCAGGCACAGCGTCTGCTACACCGGCACCCACGACAATGACACCACCCGTGGCTGGTTCTCCCGGCAGAACCCTGCGGATGTAAAGAAGGCTATCGAGTACCTTGGTGCCGAGGGCAGTTACGCCGGGCGGCTGGCGTTCATTCGCGCGGCGCTCTCAAGCGTTGCAAATTTGGCCATCGTACCGATTGCCGACTATCTGAGTCTTGGTGAACAGGCACGGATAAATACGCCCGCTACCCTGGGCGAACACAACTGGAGCTGGCGAATGCAGGGCAGCGCGGCTACGGGGAAGCTGGCTGGGGAGATTGCACGGTTAACGGCTTTGTATGGTCGAGAGAAAAATAGGAACACTTAGCAATACAGGTCGAGAGCCCAGCTATCATTTACCTTATAATCTTAGCTGGAAGGTGGTAACGGTGCAAGATTGGGAAAAAATCAATGCTGTGTCCAGAATGCAAAAATACATCATCTCACATATTGATGATGAAATAACAATGCACGATCTGAGCCGGATCGCCGGGTATAGCTTGTGGCACTCAATGCGGATCTTTAAAGAATTTTTGGGTAAAACACCGTTTGAATACATCAGGGCGTTAAGGCTTACAGCAGCGGTAAGAGAACTCCGCGATTTAGGCGAAAAGGTTATTGATGTCGCGCTAAATAGTGGTTTCGGTTCCCACGACGGCTTTACCAGAGCTTTCTCGAAGCAATTCGACATTACTCCAAAAAAATATCGCCAAGAGAAGCCTCCCGTGGGTTGTTTCACATACTACCCAATCCGCGATTACTACCTTTACACGAAAAAGAGGAATGGTAAAGAGATGAAAAATGCATTCTCGACTACGGTAACAGTGCAGGCCGTCAACCGCCCGTCGCGCAAATTGATTCTGCTACGCTCACAAAACGCGACCGATTATCTCTCCTTTTGCGAAGAAAACGGCTGTGATTGGGAAGGTTTACTGGGCAGTATTTCAGAAAAATTTGACAACGTTGCTATCTTAGAGCTGCCTGCAAACCTCGTGAAAGACGGCACCTCAGCTTGTGCTGCAGGCGTTGAAGTTCCACAAGATTACAGCAAACCCCTGCCGGCCGGCTACGAAACAATCGACTTGTCGCCATGCACAATGCTGTATTTTTGCGGTACACCCTTTGACAATGAGGAAGATTTCTGCAAGGCTATTGACGTTGTCTTTGAATCGATTGAAACATATCAGCCGGAAGGTTTCGGCTACGCTTTTTCTGATGACATCGCGCCAAAGTTTAATTTCGGCGCCTCGCATAAAGCGGAGGCAAAATTGATTGCGAAAGTGGCTGTGCCTGTGACCGTACTCTAGCTGTAAAGTAAAAATCAAAACCACTAGTAAACTAGTGGTATGCACAAGCCCTGGAAGGGCATATTACAGGCTTAACCCCTCAAGGGGCATTGAAAAAGTTTAGCACCGCATTACAATCTCGGGCAGCCGCTTAA
>WRAV01000022.1 GCA_009780025.1 Oscillospiraceae bacterium
AGCGAGGCCAGATGTTATGCGGGGGGGTTGAGGGGGATTCTTAAGGGGGCGCCACGGGGGGAAGCCCCCCGCGCCCCCTAAGTCGCTTTTTGCTTACTTTTTGGCGAGACAAAAAGTAAGTGCCCCCGCGGCATGAGCGGTACATTAGCCCCAGCCCGCAGGCTGATTTAAAATTTGCTCTTGAACTTGACCTGAGCCCCCGGAACTTCAGCACCAATTACGGAACGTCACTGGAAATCAGCGGGCCGCGCAGGGGCACGGCCCCTACAACAGTCGTCTGTGGAGTTAGGCGGGACGCCCGGATGTGCGGCCCCTACAATAGGCACGGGTGGGATAAAACCCCGACCACGCAACAACAGGCTCCCGGTAAGCCGCGGACGATTGAAAATCGCCCCTACAAAAGTGTGTGTGGGATTAGACAGGCCGCCAGGGGCACGACACCTACAAAAACCCGCCTCAATATCTGCATACTGTAGTCAAAACCACGGAAGAGGGTGACGAAAATGACGAAAGTGACGAAGATGACAGCATATATATGCAGAGGCTCGCGTCACTGATTACTCTGTAGGGGCGGGGTTCTCCCGACTGGCTAATCGACAGAGTGTTACGATAAAACACCGGTACGCGCATGGTCGCGTTCCCTACAACAGGGTACACCCATGTTGACGGTAACTGGTATAAGATGTATACTGAGATTTAGCAAAAAAGCAACTGGCAACAGATTTTCGGAGGAGGTTTGTCTATGAAAACCAACTATACCAGTAAGGAGCTTTCCTCTCTCCTGCGCGAGAAGCTTACGGGCCGCATGGGGGTGGGGGATGTCACTTTGGCGTCCAACGAACTGTACTATAGAGCCTGTGTGCGGGTTATTGACGACATCATGCTTAAAAACCGCACAAAGTTTTGGGCCAAGAACTTGAGCAAAGGCAAGAAGCAGGTCTACTACCTCAGCATGGAATTTCTGCTAGGGCGCTCGCTGCGCAACGCCGTACACAATCTAGGCCTTGCCGAGCAGCTGCAGACCGCGCTGGCCGAGGACTTCGACATAAAGCTGGACACACTCTACGAGATGGAGCCGGACGCCGGCCTTGGCAACGGCGGTCTTGGCCGCTTGGCTGCCTGTTATCTGGATGCCGCCGCAAACGAAAAATACCTCTGTACCGGTTACTGCATTCTTTACGAGTTTGGAATCTTTAAGCAGAAGATAGTTGATGGCTGGCAGAGCGAACTGCCGGACAACTGGCTGCCCGGCGGGGAAAGCTGGCTTACGCCCAAGCCCGGCTACGAAGTGGAAATCCGCTTTGGCGGCCAGCTCCAAGAGTATTGGGAGGGCGAGCGGCATATTGTAAAGCACTCGGGTTACTCGACTGTGCTGGCAGTGCCTTACGACATTCACGTGCCGGGGTTTGGCGGCGAGGGCACCAGCCTCCTGCGGGTTTGGAAAGCCAAAAACATGTCGGGAATGGATATGGAATCCTTTAACCGCGGGGACTTTGCCGGCGCTTTTCAGCAGACCTTTTACGGTGAAGCGATAAGCAAGGTGCTTTACCCCAACGACAACCACCACGAGGGCAAAATCTTGCGGCTGCGTCAGCAATATTTCTTGTGCGCGGCCTCGCTGTCGGACATATTCCGCAGGCACCTGGACGTCTACGGCAGCTTTGACAACTTCGCCGAGAAAAACGCAATACACATAAACGACACCCACCCGACCCTCGCTATCCCCGAGATGATGCGATTCCTGCTAGACGACTGTGGCTACAGCTGGGAGACCGCCTGGCATACAGTCAAGAATACATTTGCCTACACCAACCATACTGTTATGAAGGAAGCCCTGGAAGTCTGGGACGCCGAGATGATCAAGAGCCTGCTGCCACGCATCTGGTCGATTATCCTCGAGATAAACCGCAGGCACTGCCACAGCCTGTACACCGACCACCACAAAAATGACTGGGAAGTCGGCGCAATGTCCATCGTCCAGGGGGGCGGCGTGCATATGGCAAACCTGGCTGTGGTGGGCAGCCACAGCATAAACGGCGTCTCCAAGCTGCACTCGCAGATAATCAAGGACGAGGTCTTCCGGGGCTTCTACAACGTTTTCCCGGCAAAGTTCACCAATGTGACCAACGGGATTGCCTCCCGCCGCTGGCTGATGCAGGCTAACCCCAGCCTGACCGGGCTTATAAAAGACGCAATCGGCCCAGACTTCGCAGAAGACATCCGCAACCTGGAAAAGCTGCGCAGCTTCGAGAACGACACTGCCTTCCTCGAAAGTCTTGTCGCCAGCCGCCGGCAGAACAAAGAGCAGTTTTGCGCTATGATGAAGCATCGCCAGGGTATCATGCTTGACCCCGATTCCATCTTCGACGTGCAGGTCAAGCGGCTGCACGAGTACAAGCGCCAACAGCTTAACGCCCTCGAGATTATAGCCACTTATCAGCACCTCAAAGACAACCCCGGCGCAGACTTCCACCCACGCACCTATCTGTTTGGGGCAAAGGCGGCGCCCGGCTACTTCATGGCCAAACAAATTATCAAGCTGATCTGCACACTCTCAGACTTTATCGACAAAGACCCGGTGATAAGGGAAAAGATGCGTGTGGTCTTCATAGAGGACTACAATGTTTCCAAGATGGAAGCGCTGTTGCCGGCAAGTGACATATCCCAGCAGATTTCCCTGGCCGGAACCGAGGCCAGCGGCACCGGCAACATGAAGCTGATGCTCAACGGTGCGATTACACTTGGCACCATGGACGGCGCAAATGTGGAAATCCACGAGGTGGTAGGGGACGAGAATATCCTTATCTTCGGCATGACCGCCGACCAAGTTGAGGCTCGCCGGGCGCAGGGCTACAACCCCGGGCAGATATACGACAAAAACCCGGTTATCAAGCATGCCGTCGATGCGCTGGTAGGCGGCCTTGGGGAGGAGACTTTCCCTGACCTTTACGATATGCTAAAAGACACCGACTACTATATGGCTCTGACCGACTTCGATGACTATCGCAGGGTGCGCGGTCTTTCCGGCGAGCTTTACACAGACAAATACCGCTGGCAGAAGATGTCCCTGCGCAACATCGCCGAGAGCGCGATATTCTGCGCCGACCGCTCGATAAATGATTACGCGGCTAAGATATGGGGGCTTAAATAATTGTATGTAGGGGCCGCGCCCCCGCGCGGCCCGCCGTCTACACACACCTGCCGTTGTAGGGGCGATTATCAATCGCCCGCGGTTTATCGCGAACCTGCCGTTGTAGGGTCGGATTTTTCCATGTCTGTTTAGGTTTGTTCGTCGTTGTAGGGGACGCGCCCCCGTGCGTCCCGCCGTTTTATTGTGACGCTCTGTTAATTGGCCGGAACGCGCGGGGGCGCGTCCCCTACACAACCGGAGGTCACCACATGCCGCAAACCCCATACTACGACAGCCGCGACCCCGAGTGCAAGTCTCCCTTCGGCGCACTAAAAACCGGAGAAGAGGCGACTATAACTTTGCGCTTGCCCAAGAGTATGGGTGCCTGCCACCCCACCCTTGCCCTTCAATCGGCAGAGGGGGGAGAGCCCATCAACCTACCAATGGCCCTGAACAGAATGGAACGAACCTGCAACGTTTTTGGGGCAGTGTTTGCCTGGCACTCGCCCCGGATATGGTTCTACCACTTCGAGCTGGCCGGCATGGACTGCCACCAAACCATCATGCGCGGTCCGGACGGCAAAGCTGTGCTTGGAACCGGCGGCGGCTGGCAGCTGACTGTCTACGACGCGCGGATGCAAACCCCTGCCTGCCTGCGCGAAGGTGTTATATACCAAATATTCCCGGATAGGTTTTGCAACAGCGGGCAGCCAAAACAGGGTGTACCGGAAGGGCGAATCTTTCGCGATGACTGGCAGGGCGTACCTGAATGGCGGCCCACCCCCGAGGGCAAGGTGCTAAACAACGACTACTTCGGCGGCGACCTCGCGGGTGTTGCCCAAAAGCTAGATTATCTGGTCAGCTTGGGGGTAAGCTGCATATACTTAAACCCGATCTTCGAGGCGCACTCCAACCATCGCTACAACACCGCCGACTACCTCAAGATCGACCCGATGCTGGGTAACGAGGAGGACTTTGCCACCCTCTGTGCCACCGCCCGGGAAAAGGGGATAGCTGTAATACTCGACGGCGTTTTTAGCCACACTGGCAGCGACTCGGTCTACTTCAACCGGGAGGGCCGGTACGGCGAGGGCGGGGCTTATCGAGACAAGGCCAGCCCCTACTACGACTGGTTTCGGTTTTACGACTGGCCGGACGGTTACGAGAGCTGGTGGGGCTTTTACACCCTGCCCAATGTTGAGGAGCAGAGCTCAGGCTACCTAGAGTTTATTGCCGGAGAAGGCGGCGTGGCCGAAAAATGGCTGCGACTGGGTGCGTCCGGCTACCGGCTGGATGTGGCCGACGAACTGCCCGACGTCTTCCTGGATGCGCTATATGCCCGGGTTAAGGCTCATAGCCCCGACTGTGCCGTTATAGGCGAGGTCTGGGAGGACGCCTCCAATAAAGTGAGCTACGGCTACCGACGCCGTTACCTGCTGGGCGCTCAGATGGACAGTGTGATGAACTACCCATTCAAGGATGCGCTTCTGTGGTATATTCGCCACGGCGGGGGAGAGGGCCTGCTCGGGGCAATTATGACCGTGCTGGAAAACTATCCGCCCCCGGTTATCAGCGCGCTGATGAACTCACTTTCCACCCACGACACCATGCGAGCTATCACTGCCCTGGGAGGCGAGCCGCTGGGCAACCACGACCGCGCTTGGCAGCGGGACCACCACACCCTTACCCAGGAGCAGTATTGGCGGGGCCGCCACCTGTTTGCCCTTGCCAGCATAGTGCAGTTTGGGCTGCCGGGTATCCCCTGCATTTACTACGGGGACGAGGCAGGTATGAGCGGCTACAAAGACCCGTTTAACCGGGCCTGCTACCCTTGGGGGCAAGAAGACACCGGGCTTCGGGACTTTATCGGGATTTTGGGCAGGGTGCGCGCCGAGCACCGGATATTTGCAACTGCGGAGTTCTTGCCGGTCACCTTCTCGGATGAGGTCTGCTCATTCGTTCGCCGCAGTGAGGATGGGCAGACAGCTATCCTGTTTGCCGTCAATCGCTCGGACCGGGAGCAGGCGCTGCTGCTGCCCGAAGGCTTCGGGGAGGCGCGTGTACTAGCTATCTACGGCAAGTACAAAGGGGGGGCTCTCTCTCCGCTTAGCGGGGTGGTGCTGCTTTGCAGAAAATAACAAATAAACAATAGCCGAGAGTAACGCCCGCAAAGACCGCGAATTTTACGGTTTTTGCGGGTGTTGCTGCGTTTTTAGGCGGCTGCTTACAATGTACCAAAGCCACACTTTGGTCCCGTACGGCATATATTGGTCTTGAACGTGAAATGAAAGGAGGTCAAACGAATATGTGTAACAAAGATTGTTGTAATCGCAAAGTTGTTAGCTGTCAGCGCAGCTGCGAGTGCCGCCACGTGGAGAGAGTTGTATGTCGCCGCGTAAGGGAGAAGGAGTGCAGGCCAATATGCCGCCGCACCGAGGAAATCCGCGGTAACTGGCAAAACTGTGGTCGCGTTGGTCATTCCAGTGGCGGAAGCTGCCAGAACAGCGGATTTGAAGGCGCCGGCGAGTGGATCGACAATGGGCAGGAAGACGACTGCTCTCAGGGCTAATAGCCGCTTGATTTTTGCTCATAGGTATATAGCGTAAATACACAAGCCGGCGCACCCTTGGCAGACTGTCAAGGGTGCGCCGGTTTGTACAGTGTTTTACTTCCAAAACGTTGGCTACAGGTTTACTTGGTTGCTCCGCGCAGTGCAAGTAGCTCAGCCGGTGTAAGCTGACGCCATTTTCCGGGGGCCAGCATTCCAAGCTTCACTGGGCCTACGGCAGTTCGCCGCAACCGCGAGACTTCGAGCCCCACCGCGTCGCACATTTTTCTCACCTGTCGGTTGCGTCCCTCGTATATGGTCAGCTGCAAGACGCTGCGCCCCGGCTCTGAGCTTATCACATGGACCTTGGCTGGCAGAGTGGGGCGGTACTCGCCCTCAATCTTGACGCCGGTGCTTAGGGCAATCAGCTGCTCTTCAACCACCGCACTGCGAACGCTTACACGATAGGTCTTGCCAATTTGGCCGCGTGGGTGGGCCAGCGCGTTAGCCAGCTCGCCGTCACTTGTAAGCAGGAGCAGCCCCTCGCTGTTGCGATCCAGCCGCCCAACAGGGTAGACCCGTACAGGCACGCCGTCAAGCAGGTCCATCACCGATTTGCGCCCCTGCTCATCGCTGGTGGTGGTAATGACTCCGCGCGGCTTGTGGAGCATGATAGTGATCGGTTTGTCCTGCTTTTTTAAGTCAACTTTTTTTCCGTCAATCGCGATAATATCCCGCCTGGGGTTGACCGGTTGGCCCGGCTGGCAGGGACGGCCATTTACCTGTACACGTCCGGCCGCTACCGCCTCTTCGGCTTTGCGGCGGGAAAGTACACCATACTGTGAAAGTATCTTTTGAATTCTGCCTGGGCCGTAATGCGTCATGTTTTACTTCCTTTGCATTTGTTGTATACGTTATGTAGGGGCGGGGTTATCCCGCCAGCGGTGCGTGCAAGTGTAAATGAGCCTGCCCTTCGGTTGGTGGCGGTCGGGGATGGAACCCCGACCCTACAAAACAACCTATCCCAGCCAGTCGGCTACCTTGTCCAGCAGCCCCTTCTTTTCGGGATAGAGCAGTGGGATGTTCTCCCCGGCTGCCAACGGCAGGGTAAACAACTTCTCGTCACCCAGGAATATATCGGCCTCGCCCAGGTACTGCCCCTCGTTGACAGGTGCGTAGACAAAGCTGGGCAGGCGCAGCTGGTATCGAATCTCCGGGCCATCTTCGGGTATGGCAGCATTTGCCTGATCTATGGGTAATGCGCGCACTTGGCTGGCAGTACCGCCCACCACCGGCACACTGCTGCCCTCCAGCCCCTGAGCCAAATCCTGCACGGTGAGCTGTGCAAAGAAGCGGTCGTAGAGATTCTTGTGTGTGCTCCAGTCGTCGGGGCAGCCCAGAGTTACGCAGATGAGCTCAACGCCATCTCGCCTAGCGGCAGACACCAAACAGCGCCCGGACTTCTTAGTAAAGCCGGTCTTTACGCCAAATGCACCGTCATAAGAACTAAGCAGCCTGTTGTGGTTTTTTAGCCAGCGGTTGTGTGGCGGGTTGCCGAAGCTTGTCCGTAGCTTGTACTGAGAGCATATGCCCACAAAGGCTTCGTTGGCGATGGCTTCCCGGGCGAGCAGAGCCATGTCATAGGCGGTCGAGTAGTGGTTTTCACCGTCCAGGCCGGAAGGGGTCTCGAAACTTGAGTTCGTCATTCCTATGGACTGTGCCCGCTCATTCATCAGAGCGGCAAACTCCGGGATATTACCCGAGATGCGCACAGCAGTCGCGTTGGCAGCGTCATTGCCCGAGTGGAGCAACATTCCCACCGCAAGGGCGTGTAGGGAGACCAGGTCACCTTCCCTCAAACCCATGGATGAGCCCTCTACCTTTATGGCTAGGGGGTCGACTTCAAACATCTCTTCGGCGCCTTCCTGCTCAAGGGCCAGCAGGGAAGTCATGATTTTGGTGGTGCTGGCCATGGGCAGCTGTTTATGCTCGTTCTGGGCAAAGAGCACCCGCCCGGTTGCCGCGTCAATCACGACAGCGGCCTTGGCCCCAACCTCGAAGCTGCCGGACTGCTCCCCAACAGCGGGGACGCTCAGGGCAAAAATCATGGCCAAGCAAAGCAAGGCGATGAATATCTTGCGCTTATCACATATTTGGCACATTTTTTCAACTCTCCCACACACAAGCTTTTCCTAGAGTATTTCCTGGAAGTCGATTATCTTGCATGGGAGTATAAGGGTGTTGCACACAAACGCAGATTATTATTATTCTTCTTCGCTGCCTTCGCTATCGTCGTCTTTCTCTTTGCTCTTTTTGACCATACCGATTACTTTGTCCAGCAGGCCGGGCACGGCGTTTACGATTCTGTCGGCGGTGTTTTCGGCGGTCTGCATCTGCAAAAGGCTGACATCTCCGCCGTTTATTACAAGGAAAGCCAGCGGCTGAATAGTAACCCCGCCGCCGGTGCCGCCGCCGAACAGATCTTTAGGTTTTTCGGTAGGCAGGTCACTCCCGCCTGAGCAGTAGCCAAAGCTCACCTTGGAAATAGGGATGATAACGATCCCCTCACCGGTAGTGATAGGCTCGCCCACAATGGTGTTGACGTCAACTAAGGAACGCAAACTATTTAGCGCCGACTGAGTAAAATCACTTATGGGATGCTGTTGCTGGCTCATATTTTTTGCCACCTTTACGTATTTTTTTGACCCGCCTAGAGGTCTTGAGATATGCTATTAGCATGGTAATGCCTGCTGTGAGAAAATGCAAAGGCCGCACCCGCAGCCTAAAAGAAACATCATAACTGTCGCGCTGTCCGAGGAAGTCGGGCGCTATCTCCGTATCCGACCTTTTCAAGGTGAATACTCGGCTGAGTATTTGGGAGAGCACTGCCACCCCGGAAGTAATCTTTGCGTACTTTAGGGCAGTCTGGTGGGCGTCTTCTCCGCAAATCTTTACCCGGGCGCGCACTTTGTAGATAACCACCTTTTTGCAGAGCCGCTTTAGAACCTTGCCGCTCTTGCGGATAAGAGGCCGGTACTGCTCCCACATTTGCCAGGCGGAGGGTTTTTCTTTCTTCGCGGGCTCCTCCTCTTCTTCTTTGGGAGGCTCCTTTGCCTTCTTGGCCTTCTTCTTAGCTTTTTTGGCCGGCTTCTCTTTGGCGGGTAGAACCCTAAAGCGCAGGAAGAGGTAGTGGGCGCTTAGTTTTACTTCGCCGCCTTGGGCTGAAAAATACAGCCGAACCGAAGGCACGCTCAAAAGGAAGATAAGAACCGGTAAGGCAAGCAACCCAATGCCTATCCACCCCAGTACTGTCAGCCAGGTCAATGGGTCACCTCCCTACAGCTCGTCGAAATCTATCTGCCCCTCAACCTCAAGGTCGGTCTCGGGGTCGCCGTATTCTTCAGGGGCCTTGCCCGGCAGCTCAGGCAACTGCTCCAGCCCGGAGAGTCCAAAGCTGCGCAGGAAGACCTGGGTTGTACGGTAGGCTATCGGCTTGCCCGGAATTTGCAGCCGCCCAGCCTCTTCAATCAGCCCCTTTTCTGCAAGTGAGCGCACCAGGTGGCTGCAATCCACCCCGCGCACCTGCTCGACAAACGCGCGGGTAACCGGTTGGTTATACGCAATGGTGGCGAGCACCTCCAGCGCCGCCTGAGAGAGCGGGACACTGCGACGCAGAACCAAAGCCGTGCGGATACACTCGGCATACTCAGGCAAGGTGCACATCTGCACTGCGTTGCCAAGGTAGACAACATCAAGTGAGCTGCCACCCTCGGCGTATCGCCGCTTTATCTTATCTATGTAATGTTTGACTATATCCGCGTGTATATCCAGCGCCTGGGAAATTTTCCCGATCTCAATCGGGTCTCCGGCGGCGAAGATGATAGCTTCGACCTGGCGCTCGTGGGTGAGTGAATCCATGGTGTTCCTTTCTTGGGCTGTATCGGTTATGTCATCAGTCGGTAGATGATGGCTCAATGATAATCCAAGGCACCATGATGTCGCTCCAGCCGGAGGTGTCGCCGGCCCATTCCCCGGCGCTAACTACTGAACCGTCAGCCCTCAAGCCGACAGTGTGCAGCAATCCGGCCGAAACTGCCACTATATTCTGCCAATCAGCAACATTGTGTGAGCCATAAATGTTTTGACCAGTGGCTACAACTGTGCCATCCACTCGCAGGCCTACGGCATGAAAAAGGCCGGCCGATATTGAAAAAACATCACGCCAACCAGAAACATCGATGCCTGTGGGGTTGACACCCTCTGCCATCAATACTCTGCCGTCCGACCTGAGCGCAAGAGTAAACCCATTGCCCGCCGACACCGCGATTATGCCCCGCCAGCCAGAAATGTCAGCTTGGTCCATGCCACCAAAACGGCCGCCGGCACTAACCACTGTGCCATCCGCTCGAAGCCCCACGGTATGAAATCCGCCTGCAGATACCGCCACAATGTCACGCCAGCCCGAAACGTTAAGTTGGCCATTAAAATTATCTCCCACAGCTACTACTGTCCCGTCCGAGCGCAGACCGACAGTGTGTATCAGGCCGGCTGACACCGCTGTAATGTCGCGCCAGCCGGAGACATTGCTTTGTCCGTAGTCAATTTCTTCAATTCTTTGAGAATCGATGCCGGGATTAACAATAGTTATCCTCGTTGCTACCACCGTGCCGTCCGACCTTAAACCAACAGTGTGAGACCGGCCAGCCGACACCGCTATAATGTCACTCCAACCGGAAACATTGCCTTGGCCGTGACTACTGACGACAGTAGGTTGCACTGTGGTTACTACCGTACCGTCCGACTTAAGCGCAACTGTGTGGTGATCTCCCGCCGAAATCGTTATCGCGTCCCTTGTCATACGTCTTCGGGGCGCACTTTCCGTTGCCCCGGCAACCACAGTAAACGTGCCCGCCAGCAATGCAATCGCCAACAAAACCGAAACGCTTCTCCTAAGATTTTTCACGCTGTGTACTCCTATCAATTTATTTAGTTGTCAGCCACTCGGCCGGTATCTCAAGCTGCTGGCCTGGAAAGATAAGGTCTGCGCTGCCCAGCGAGTTTATGTATGCTTGGTTTAGCTCATATAGCTCAGGCCAGCGGTTGCCGTTGCCTGTCTTGTTTTGGGCTATATTCTAGAGGCTGTCGCCGGGGGTGACTATGTGTGATTGCCGGTCGCTGGCCACATCCACACGGACAGGGTAGTAGTTTATGATTCTGTCAAGTGTTCCGCTACGGGGGTCATTAAGTCCCCAAGCCCACAAGGTGCCGTCACTTCTAATAAAAAGGTTATGAAAATGCCCTGCCGAAACAGCAATCCACTCATCGTCCGCGTCTGCGTCAGTAGCAACGGCCACCGGCGCAACCGCCGAAATCAACAAGGCCATCAAAAAAAACCGACACGCCTCTTCTAATACTCCTCATTGCGTACACTCCTGTCAACTATCACCCGTCAACTGTACTTCTTCGCCCTCTAAACAAACCTTCCCCGCCTTTATCAGCTCCAACACCGCCAGAAAGGTCGCCACCATCCCGCTGCGGTCGGGGCCCAGGCGGTAGATGTCCTGCAGGTGTGCGGGCCCACCCTGGCGCAGCGCGCGCAGGATAGTGAATATTTTGGCGGTGACGCTTATGACTGGTCGGGTCACCAGCGGGTCGAACACTTCTTTGGGTGGTGGCAGCCGCCTTGCCTCTTTGCCCATGGCGTCAATCAGCGCGTCGGCGAGCACCTGGGCTTCGTGGGTAAGGGTGTATGTAGGGTCTATCTCAATGCGGACAGCCTGCCGCACAAATATATCCTGGCCCAGGTAGAGTTCTCCCAGGTCGCGGGCGGCGGCCTTGCATAGGGCATATTCGATCAGCTGGCCTTGCAGCTCCTGCTTGAGCCTGTCCTCTTCTTCTTTGTGCTTGGGCAGCAGTGAGACTGTCTTTATATGCACAAGGCGGCTGGCCATTTCCAAGAACTCGCTGGCGACCTCAAGGTCTTGCTCTCCCAACTGAGAAATAGCGGCCATGTACTGTTCTAACAGGGCGCTTATTTCAATATCCAGAATGCTCAGCTTGTTCTTTTGCAACAAGTGGAGGATAAGGTCGAGAGGGGCGTCGTATTCAGCTACGCTAAAGGTGAGCTTTTCCACGGCGGCTAGCCTCCCAAAAGCAGGTTTATCGGCATTGTGATGAAGTCAAGCACCGCAAACGCACGGGGAAGCATCCACCAGAGAACACTGGATAGCGCCCCGGTAATCATCAACACAAGCAATACCGGGAAGGCGAAACGCTCGTAGCGCATCATCCCGAAGTAAATATGCTCGGGCAACAGCGCACCGAAGAACTTAAAGCCGTCCAGCGGTGGTATAGGCAATAAGTTGAAGCAGGCCAGTATCAGGTTGATGAAGATCATATCCCGCATGATCACCAGCGCGATTCCCTCGGGTCCGACTGCGGTTTGCAGGTTGCCGAATACAAAGAGAGCCTGCAATGTGGTCACGCCCTGGATGTCAAAGATCTGCCCGTAGCCTATTATGTAGACAATAATTTTAACAGCTACCAGTAAAATAGTCGCCATGATTATATTCGCCAGCGGGCCGGCGGCAGAGACTAAGGCCATATCCCGCCGGGGCTGCCGGAAGTGCCGCGCGTCTACCGGTACCGGCTTTGCCCAGCCAAACCCCTGCAGCAGAAGCAGAGCTGAGCCGATTAAGTCCCAGTGAACAACAGGATTGAGAGTCAGCCGCCCTTGCTGGTCAGCGGTATCGTCCCCAAGTTTATTGGCTGCCCAGGCGTGGGCAAATTCGTGCACCGGCAGGCAAAAAAGCAGTATCGCAATCCGCGGTGCCCACTGGGCGAGAAGGTCGGTGTTTAACTGGAACATCTATACCTCCGCTTCGCGCAAAATTTGAGAAGTCAGGCACCGGGAAAGTGGGATGAGCTATGGAACTTTTGCCCCATATATTTCAACCTCTTTAATTGTACCCTGTACGCTGCCCAATGTCAATTGCTCAAAAAGCTGTGTTTGGGTGTTGCATTGAGGGCGAAAATCTGCTATACTGCGTGATGGACTGCATTTACAATCAAGCGAAGGAGGTGCACAAGGTGGCTAAATGTGAAGTTTGCGGCAAAGGTGTTTCTTTCGGCATAAAGGTTTCTCACTCCCACAGGCGTTCCAACAGGATGTGGAAGCCCAACGTTCAGCGTGTACGCGCGATCGTCAACGGAACCCCCCGCCGTGTTTACGCCTGCACCCGTTGCCTGCGTTCGGATAAAGTTCAGCGGGCCGGTTAGGCCGGGGTAGCAAATGTAAGCGCCCATTTGGGTCGCCTCAAAAGGGCGGCCTTTTTGTGCGTTGTACGTTGTAGGGGCGATTATTAATCGCCAATTGCCTTCGTATCAAATATGATGCATTTCCGGGAGGGCGCGGGCGGATAATATTCGTCCCTACTAAAATCGGCGGGACGCCCGGGTGTGCGTCCTCTATACGGGTGAGGGGAATCTCAATGGCTGTTTACTGCATCTACGTTGAAAAGAAGCCGGACTTTGCGGTGGAGGCCGGTCAGCTGCTTGCCGATTTGCGCTCCACTTTGGGGCTGGATGGGCTTACCGGCGTCCGGCTGCTAAATCGTTACTTTATAGAGGGCGTCACCCTCGAAGATTTTCTTGCTGCGCGGGACGGCATTTTATGTGAACCGCCGGTTGATATAACCTACGAGCGCCTGCCAGATTTTGCCGGCAGCTATGTTGTCACGGTTGAGTACCTGCCGGGGCAGTTCGACCAGCGGGCCGACGGTTGTGCCCAGTGCATATCACTGCTGACCGGAGGGAAGGCTCCTACCGTGCGCTGCGCAAAGCTTTGGGTGCTTGAGGGCCGGTTGGACAAGGCCCAGCTGGAGGCCGTTAAAAAGCACATTATAAACCCAATCGAGAGCCGGGAGGCCAGCCTGGAAATACCAGCTACACTGAGCTTGGGTCAGCCCACCCCCGAGGACGTTCCGGAGGTCGTGGGCTTCACCGAAATGGATGCGGCTGCCCTCAAGGCACTTTTGGGCGAACTCGGCCTTGCCATGAACATGGACGACCTTGCGCTCTGCCAGGGCTACTTCCAGAGCAAAAAGCGCAATCCCACTTTAACCGAGTTGCGGGTTCTGGACACCTACTGGTCAGATCACTGTCGGCACACGACATTCCACACCCAGCTAGAAGAGATTGAGATTGAGCCGGAATACATACGCGAGAGCTACCGGCGCTACCGGGAGATACGGCAGTCCCTTGGGCGGGACACAAAGCCGGTAAGCCTTATGGATATGGCCACGGTAGCGGCTAAGTCGCTGCGGGCGCAGGGGCTGTTGGATAGCCTCCACCTGAGCGAGGAGGTCAATGCCTGCACAGTTAAAGTTAACATAGACGTGGACGGGCAGCCCCAGGATTGGCTGCTGATGTTCAAGAACGAGACCCACAACCACCCAACCGAAATAGAGCCTTTTGGCGGTGCGGCTACCTGCCTGGGCGGGGCGATCCGTGACCCGCTGTCCGGGCGGAGCTATGTCTACCAGGCCATGCGGATTTCCGGTGCCGCAGACCCGTTGCAAAAGGTTGAAGAGACCTTGCCGGGCAAGCTCCCCCAGAAGAAAATTTGCCAGGGCGCGGCGGCTGGTTATTCCTCTTACGGCAACCAGATTGGGTTGGCAACCGGGCTGGTGCACGAGATATATCACCCCGGCTATGCGGCTAAACGGCTGGAGATGGGTGCGGTCATTGGCGCTGCGCCTGCTGCGAACATTGTCCAGAGTTGTCCCGGCCCTGGGGATAAAATTATCCTGCTGGGTGGGCGGACCGGACGTGACGGCTGCGGCGGGGCCACCGGCTCCTCCAAAGCGCACACCGCCGACTCGCTTGAGAGTTGTGGTAGCGAAGTGCAAAAGGGCAATGCGCCCGAAGAGCGAAAAATCCAGCGTCTGCTGCGAGACCCACAGGCCAGCACCTTGATCAAGCGATGTAACGACTTTGGTGCGGGCGGGGTGAGCGTTGCCATCGGCGAGCTGGCTGACGGATTAGAAATCGATCTGGACGCCCTCCCGCTCAAATATGACGGGCTCAGCGGTACCGAGCTCGCAATCTCCGAGAGCCAGGAGCGGATGGCGGTGGTCGTGTCGCCGGGCGACGCAGATAAGTTCATCGCTTTGGCGGGAGCTGAAAACCTTGAAGCCACGGTGGTGGCAGAGGTGACTGCCCAGAAAAAGCTGGTCATGCGCTGGCGCGGAAAGGTCATCTTGGAACTGGACCGGGAGTTTTTAGACACAAATGGAGCTCCACGCACAGCCCGCGTCAGTATTTCGACACCGGCGGCGGTAGCAGGGGCGGAGTTATCCCGCCCGGATACTCCTGTAACACGCGAGACCATGCTAGAGAAGCTATCCAGCCTGCAACTGTGCTCCCAAAAGGGGCTGATCGAGCGGTTTGACTCCACAGTTGGGGCAGGCAGCGTCCTGTTGCCGCTGGGCGGAGAGCACCAACTCACCCCTGCCCAGGTGATGGCCGCTAAGCTCCCGGTGCTAGGTGGCGAGACCTCGGCCTGCTCGCTGATGAGCTGGGCATACGATCCCGACTATGCAACTTGGAGCCCCTACCACGGAGCTATCTATGCGGTGATTGAATCGCTGGCCAAGATAATAGCTGCAGGTGGCTCGAGGGCCCAGAGCTGGCTGACCTTCCAGGAATACTACGAGCGGTTGGGCGACGACCCTCAAAAATGGGGCAAACCTGCGGCGGCTCTGTTGGGTGCTATTGAGGCCCAAATGCAACTTGGCGTTGCGGCTGTGGGTGGCAAGGACAGCATGTCCGGCAGCTTTGAAGGACTGCATGTGCCACCTACACTTATCAGCGTGGCGGTGGGTGTTGGCAGTGCGGAGCGGGTAATTTCGCCTGAGTTCAAGCGGGCGGGCAGTCCTGTATACCTTCTGGCTTCCGGCCGAGGCATCAACGGCTTGCCCGACTTTGAGAGCTTGCGAAGCCTATTCGACAAGGTTGAGAGGCTTGTACGTAGCGGACAGGTGCTCTCGTCTTGGGCAGTAGGTCATTGCGGCAGCGCTCAGGGTGTATTTAAGATGTGTGTAGGCAACCGAATAGGTTTCGCGGCTGACAAAGAATTATCCTGGGAGCCACAGCCGGGCGCGTTTATCCTGGAAACCAGTGAACCACTGCCAGAGCTGGAAGGCTTCCTGCTTGGCCACACAACCGAACAGTATATGCTAAAGCTGCATGACGAGACAATCGACCTCGCCGAAATTCAGGCCGCGTGGGAGGGCAGGTTGGAGCCGGTTTACCCGACGAGGGTGAAGGGCATTTTAGGGGACGCGCCCCTGCGCGCCCCGCAAAATTCCCACGAACCTATTGGTGCAGGGAGTTCGCCCCCACGCGTCCCGCAAAGTCAATGCAGCGTATCATGTAATTGGCCGCGCCGCGCAGGGGCGCGGCCCCTACAGCCGACCACAAAACCCCTGGTCGCAATCCCCGTCTTTCCCGGCACCAACTGCGAGTATGACACCGCAAGAGCCTTTACCCGCGCGGGTGCACGGGTAGAAACCTTCGTGGTGCGCAACCTCACTCCCGAGGCTGCTCAAGAGTCTGCCACGCAGTTCGCTGAGCTGGTTGGGCGGGCCAATATAGTGGCGCTGCCCGGCGGATTCTCGGCCGGTGACGAGCCGGAAGGTTCTGCAAAGTTGATTGCGGCCTTCCTGCGCGGAGCGAGTGTGCGCGAGAAAATAGAGGAGCTGCTGCAAACCCGCGATGGGCTGATGCTGGGCATATGCAACGGCTTCCAGGCTCTTGTAAAGCTGGGCCTAGTGCCCTTTGGCGAGTACCGCACCCCCGGGCAGGACAGCCCTACCTTGAGCAACAATCTAATTGGTCGGCACCAGAGCGGGATGGTGCGTACCCGTATTGCTTCAAATAAGAGCCCCTGGCTCTCGGGGATGCGGGTGGGGGATGTTTGCCTTAGCCCCATCTCTCACGGGGAAGGGCGGTTTATCGCCGGGGAAGAGCTTATCCGCGAGCTTGCCGCAAACGGCCAGGTGGCTACGCAGTATGTAGACTTTGCGGGCAATCCCAGCATGGATATTGCCCACAACCCCAACGGCTCGGCTTTCGCTATCGAGGGGATAACCTCGCCGGATGGGCGGGTGCTGGGCAAGATGGCCCACAACGAGCGCTGGGCCGAGCACCTCTACCGCAACATGCCGCCACACGAGATGCTGGATATTTTCAAGTGTTCGGTTGACTACTACGCATAGGAGTGAGCCAATGACCTGGCTGGAGATCGAGATATTCACCACACCCGCAGGGGTCGAACCGCTCAGCGCCGCCTTGGAGGAAATAGGGATAAGTGGGTTTGTCATCAAGAACCCGGAAGACTTCGAGGAGTTCCTGGCCGGCAAGCAGGGCAAGTGGGACCTCGTGGACGAGAACCTTATGCATCTGCGGGAAGGCCAAAGCTCGCTCAAATTCTACCTGCCCCAGGGCGATGACGTCCAGGAGCGGCTGGCACAAGTTGACGAGACGGTCAGCCGGTTGCGAGCTCAGGATAAAGACGGGCTGTATGGCCCGCTGGACGAGTGTGTTATCACAAACGTAGAAGAGGAGAGCTGGCAGGACAGCTGGAAGCAGTACTGGAAGCCGACCCGTGTTGGCAAATCCCTGGTGGTTTGCCCCAGCTGGGAGGAGTACGCAATCGCGCCGGGTGAAACTGTCCTGCGGCTTGATCCAGGGATGGCGTTTGGTACCGGGACTCACGAATCCACCCGGCTTTGCATGGAGCTTGCCGAGCAGGTTGTAAGTGGGGGAGAGCGGGTTCTCGACCTTGGCTGCGGCAGCGGGATACTTGCCATTACCGCCCTGCTGCTGGGTGCGGACAGCGCCCTGGGCGTGGATATAGACGGGGTGGCGGTCAAAACCTGCACCGACAACGCCGACCTAAACGGGGTCGAGGCCCGGGCCGATTTCCGCAAAGGTAATTTGGCGGCCGGGGTAAGCGGGCAGTTTGACTTAATCTTTGCCAATATCATAGCCGATGTTATACTCGAGCTTGTGCCGGACATCCCAAGGCTGCTGGCTCCGGGCGGGGTGTTCATCACCTCGGGCATCCTCTGCGAGCGGGCAGAGGAAATCGGGGCGAGGCTGGAAGGCATGGGCCTAAACCAGTTGGCCAAGCTAGAGCAAGGCGGCTGGGCCGCATTGATGTACCGCAAATGAGATGACGCACACCCGGGCGTACCGGCTACGGTATCATTGTATGTGGGCAAGCGTGGAAGCCCGACTCCATACCCAGCGGGGGACGACATTCTCTGCATGTAAAACCGTCCCTTCCGTCCCCCGCGCCACCCGAAATGTTAAATAATGGTATATTGGGGGGCGGCGGGGACGCGGGGGACACTTTTATATGCACAGGCAAAGCGTCACCCTATTGGCCAATCGGGGACGCGCCCCAGGGCGTCCCGGCTAATTACACAAGCTCTGGCCTGTAGAGGACGCAGGCCACGCCCGGAAACCTCCAGCAAATTTGCGGGCGGGATGACCCCGCCCCTACAAAACTCCCTCTTTAACAGACACAGCCGCCCTTACCACCTCGCCGACAAACAGTGTAGCCAGGCCAAGCATCACCACCCATACCCAGTGAATCATGCTCAGTGGGCTCAGGCCCAGCAGCCCGGACAGCGGGGTAGCCACAATCAGTACCAGCACGCTGAGCGATCCCGCAATAGCTCGCAGCATAGGCTTTACCCCGGCAATGCCGGATGTTAGCAGACCGTCCCCCCTGCGAAAGCTGATCGTGCAGCCCAACTGCCCTAAAAACAACACCAAAAACGCCATGGTTATACCCATCTCGCCGCTGGGCGGCAGGTAGCGGGACAGTTCGGTGTGTGCGCCCAAGTAGCAGCCTGCCAGCGCGGCGGCACTAAGCACCACTCCTTGCAGTAGAATTGCCCTTCCTGGCCCGCCTGCTAAAATATTTTCGCTTTGTGTCGGAACGTTGTGCTTCATAGGCTCATCGCCCTGTGACTGCGCTCCAATCTCAACGGCTTGAAACGCACAGGCCACGAGGCTCAAAAGCAGCAGCTGGCTGGGAACAAGCGGCACACCCCAGCCTAAAGCCGCCGACACAAGCATAGTTATCGCCTGGGCAAGACCGCAGCCCAACAGGAATGCAATCAGATTATTTGTGTTCGCGAGGGTATTGCGAGCCTCTCCCACCGCCCTGACAATTGCCTCAAAACCATCTGTGTTCACGACTATGTCGGCAGCACTCTTGGCGAGGTCAGTAGCATGCGGGAGAGCACAGCCTATCTCTGCGGCCTCTAGGATAGGGGCGTCTTGCGGTACGGAGCCGGTTAGCAGGACAGTTTTACCTTTTGCTCGCCAGGCGTCAAACACGCGGGCTATGTCCTGCTCGCCCAGCCGGGAGTAGACGCTGTACTCGCCAATTTCGCCGGGCAGCTCATCATCGCCTATCTCATCCAGTCGCTCACCGCTGAGGACGTATTCCCCCTCTCGCAGCATGTCGAGTTCTTCGGCTATGGCCCGGGCGGTCAGTGGGTGTTCACTGCTGAGCATAACCGTGCGGATTCCCGCCTTCCTGCAAAGGTAAGCAGCCTGCTCGCTCTCCTCCCGAGGCGGGTCGTATATTCCGACAAGCCCCATGAATGTTAGGTTTTGCTCAAGGCTTTCACTGGTTATCTCATCGGGAAGGCGCTCAAGTTCCCGGCAGGCTACGGCCACAACGCTCAAGGCCAGGGAGCACATATTTTCATGTATCTTCGCGGCGTTTTTGTTCTCGCTCCGGCAGCGAGGCAGCAGGGCGTCCAGCTCCCCCTGGGTGATGCTGAGCAGCTTGTCCTCTACCTGATGGACCGTAGTCTTTAGCCCGCACCGAGGATCGAAGGGCAGGGAGGCCACGCGCGGATAGAGAACTTCCAGTTCATCTCCCGGCATCCCATGCTTGAAAGCTCCGGCCAGAATTGCGGTCTGTGCCGGCTGGCCTATATGTCGCAACTCGTTCCCGCGCAGCTCGACACGGCCGTCGCAGCAAAGGGCGGCCAGCCTCAAAAGGTCAAGGCTATGCCTGCCAATGTCGGCTGAAAAGGTCTCGGCACCGCCAGAGGCTGCCCAGAGTTTATGGACTTTCATCCGGCCAACGGTCAGAGTGCCGGTTTTTTCGGTGCAAATGACCGATACGCTCCCCAGTGTCTCAAGCGCGGACAGATTGAGCACGCTTGTCCCGGATTTATTTAGCCGCCGCGCTGTCAGGGCTAGGCTGTATCGCACAAGGCCGGTCACTGCGCCCGGCAGAAGAACCACCCCAAGAGCGAGGGCGGCCAAGAGTGTGGGGACAAACTCCCCGCCCCAAACGAGCCCTGCAATAAACACCGCCCCACTGGCGCACAGCCCTATAAGCCCAAGGTGACTACCCGCTCGCCCCAGCCCTGATTGGATGTGCGTGTCGTCCTCCGTGGGTCTGTCAGCCAAGGTAAACTTGCTTATTTCGGTCTGGCTGCCGGTGGCGGTCACCAGATACCTGCCCTGGCCGGATACTACCGCGCAGCCGGCGTAAAGCATGTTAGCCCGCTCGCCCAATGGGGTGTCTTCGGGCAACTGGGCGGCGTGGTCCTTGTGTGCAGGGGTCTTCTGTCCGGTGAGAGGGCTTTCGTCACAGATAAGCCCCGCGCTTTCGACCAGCCGGCCATCAGCCAGCGCGAAGTCCCCTGCCTTCACAACCACAATATCCCCTGGAACCAGCTCTTCCCCGGATAGACTGAGCATCCCGCCATCCCGCACTACTTGCGCTTTAGGGGCGTATGCTTCTCGCAAAATCCCAAGAACTTTTGCGGCCCTTGCTTGGTGGGCAACAGTCAAAGCGCTGCCCAGACAAAGCAAAATAAGAATGAACATCGGCTGTGCCAGCCCACCTGAACCGCCGCGCACTGCCAGCACAATGGCAAGTATGGTGGCAGCAGTGAGTGCCAGTATCATGGGGTTCTTAAACTGGGCGGCAAAACGAGCCGAGAGGCTCTTCCCGCAGGGGTGCTCGGGGGTGCTCCCCTCAAAAGCGGAGAAGGATTCCCTGGCCTGCTGGGCGGTGATGCCGCGATGTGGGTTGCTGCCAAAGCGGCCCAGCTGTTCTTCCAGTGCGCCGTAATATTCGCTCATGTGTGCCTCCAAACCAGAAAATTGGGAAACGCAGGGCCAAAGTTGCTCTCGCTTCTGCCAAAATATATGGTTATACTTATTCCACTTCAAAAGAGACCGCTTTTGAAGACGCACTCTAAAGGGTGCTCTCCGGCGCTACACGCCGGGGAAACCGTGTATTCGCCATTTTTCGGCTGTGCCGCAGCTCATGCGAGGCATGAGCTAACTTGAAAAGAAGGGCACTTTTCAAGTTGAATGGCTATATTATAGGAAGAAACGCAGGGAAAGATGCATAAACTAAGAACGCGGACAAAACTTGGGATAGGAGCGGGTAGTTGATGACAACACTTCAAAAGATTGGCCTTAGCGCGTTCGCGCTAAAACTTATAATGACGGTGCTGATGCTGGGGGATCATTTGGTTTTCTTTTTGCCGCAGCATTTCCCAATAGAGCTGCGCTATGTCGGGCGGCTGGTGCTGCCAACGTTTGCTTACCTAATGACAATCTCGCTCGCCCATACACGCGACCGGCTGCGATTTTTCCTGCGCATGGCTATTGCCGGGCTAATAATGCTTGCGGGCAACACTATACTATGGCAGATAATGGGCGGAGCCCCATTCCCGCAGATAACCAACGGCATCTTTCTCTCTCTGGCGGTAAGCGCGGGACTTATAATCGCAATTGAACGCATAATCAAAGACGAAGGGTACGCCGTACTCAACGCGTTGGCGGCCGCGCTGCTCATATACGCGGGCACCCTTGTTGAGGGTGGACTGTTAACGCCGGTTATGGCACTGGTCTTTTACTTCCTGCGCGAGAAAAAGCTAGCCATGTGCATTGTATATATCGCGGTGGGTTGGGCGTTTCTCTATTTGGCTGGGGGCAGGCTTATGCCAATGCAGCAGTACCAAGCCTTCGCCGTTATCCCGGTTTTGCTTTACAATGGGCAAAAAGGCGGGGGTGGTGGCGCCTTCGAGAAGTGGTTCTTTTACATCTTTTACCCGCTGCACATCTGGTGGCTGTACATTATCCGCCACTTGATGTTTTTCTCGTAAATCATCTACCGGTGTTCTAAAACACGCCTGTCCAGCATAAAATGTGGTGGGAAGGGTGTGTGATTTTATGATCTGCCGCATAACTGACCTGCGCTACAAGGAAGTTATAAATATGCGCAACGGCAGCGTGCTCGGAACCGTCTCGGATGTAGAAGTGGACACAGTTACCGCAAAGGTATGCTCGATAATTATCTACGGAAGGTGCAGGCTGTTTGGGCTGTTTTGGCGGGAGGACGATATTATTATCCGCTGGTGCGACATTGAGATGATAGGCGAGGACACTATTCTCGTGAACATGCGCCCTGAGTTTAGGGAGCACCACAAACAAAAAAGCACCGGCCTGTTTGGTCGATTGTTTGGATAAAGGCAAAAGCCACCCGACTGGGTGGCTTTACTGCGGCAGACATTAAAGAGAAGTTGAACGTCATTGCCTATGATCCGAATTTTTTTGTAACCACTATTTAACCTTCCCGAAATGGTAATTTACCACCTATGCCTGTATAATGTAACAAAGCATCTGCATGGGGGCGGAGGAGGAAGTAGATATGGATTTCAAATTTGCGCACAACAACATCAATGTCTTAAATCTCGAGCGCAGCATAGACTTTTACCAGCAGGCCCTCGGCTTAAAAGAAGTGCGCCGCAAGGTTGCGGAAGACGGCAGCTTTATACTGGTGTTTATGGGCGACGGCGGAGCTACCGCCCATTTGCTTGAGCTCACCTGGCTGCGTGACCGCACCGACCCCTACAATCTGGGCGAGAACGAGATGCACATAGCCTTCGAGGCTGCCGACTTTGAGCGCGCCTACGCTCTGCACAAAGAGATGGGCTGCATCTGCTACGAAAACAAGAAAATGGGCATCTACTTTATCAACGACCCGGACGGCTATTGGTTGGAAGTTGTCCCCAAAAAGCTACAACTGTAAACGCGGGCCACTCGGCCGGCTTAACGATAAAACCACCAAAACCCACCCTAGGCGGAATGCTCTGGGTGGGTTTTGCGTTGCGAGGCCTGCAGTAGATATACTACTGCATACGTGTTATTTTTTGTTGTCCTGCACAAAGTGCTGGGCGCTGGCCACGTCGCTATCCCGCATGGCTGGTGGGGCGTTTACCTTTTTTTCGTAGCTGGTTACCATGCTGGCGGCATACTGGCTAATCGGCTTTTTTCCCTTGCTCATAACTGTTTTGTTGCCCATAACTTCACTGGGCCTACCCTCGGGGCTATCCGCTTTTTTTGACATAACGCGCCTACCTCCCGGCAAGTTTTTTTTAGATTGTGCAGCAAGTGTAGGATTATGTGTTGCAAAACCGAAAAAGATGTGGTAAAATTGTAAAGCTCAATTATGAACTTGACTTTATGCGCGAATAGTTGTTAAGCTCAGGCTTTTCGCGCGAAGTATAAATCCGGAAGGGACTGTAACTGCCAATGAGTGCTCTTGAAATTGTAGGTGGCGCGCTGATTATGTTCCTGTGCGTCATCATCTGCTTGCTTATTTTGGCCCAGGAGGGCACAAGAGGGGGCGGCATCGCAGCTATAACCGGCAACGAGCCCGACTCCTTTTACAACAAGAACCCCGGGCGCACTAGAAGCAAAATGCTCTACAACGCCACGCGGTTTCTTGCCATTGTACTTTTTGTGATAACCCTTGTGGTTCACGGACTGATTATTAACCTTTAATGTGCGTAGGCAACGGCCTGCCGGTTCGGCGGGCCTTGTTTCGTTGTGTAAAACTACAAAGTCATAGAGCATCATATGCGCCCGTAGCTCAGCAGGATAGAGCGATCGCCTCCTAAGCGATAGGCCGTGCGTTCGAATCGCGCCGGGCGTGCCAGATGAAGGACAGTAAAAACACTAAAAAATGCGAAAACAAAGCCATATCACTACAAAAAACCGCCTCATGCTAAAAAACATGCGGGCGGTTTTTTAGCAAGTGGCCGAGTTTTCAATTAGAAAAACCAGCCGCTTTTGGCTGGTTTTTTAGATTAACATAAATAAACATGTCGTGTTATTTCCCGCACACTCGTTTGAGATAAATGTAAACGTAAACATTTACACTGAAAAATGATTAGCAGCTTATCCTTGACAAGATATGTATCATGTGTTACAATGCGTGAAACCAAAAGACGCCGCGCAATAAAACTAGATGCATAACAGGAGGCTTTTATGGGGAAAGAAGCAATTGCGTTACTTAATCGCGACATTCAACTGTTAGATAGCATGTTAGAAGAAATTCTGTTTACACACGGCGGGCAGGAGCTGATAAACAGGGTTAGAAAGATTAAGGCTCTGGCGGAAGCTTGGCGTGCGAATGAAGAGCCGGGTACAGCAGAAGCCAATATCAAAACAGAGATCGCTGCGCTTGATTCTGATGTGAGGCAAGATGTTATTCGCGCTTTTGCGGCTTATTTGCTTTTGATTGACGTTGCGGAACAAAACAATCGCATTAGAATGAACAACATCTTTGAACTGCAGGGCACAAAGACATCGCAACCACTTTCCATCGAAAACGCTATTGTAAAGCTAAAAGAAGCCGGATACAGCGCTGAGGATATTAAAGAGGCTATTCCTCGCTTGTCGATACGCTTGATTGTCACAGCCCATCCAACCGAGGCAACAAAGCGGTCTATCCTTGAGATTAAAAAGCGGTTGAGCCTTAGACTGAAAGAGCTTGACAACCCATTTTTAGCTGAAAAAGAAGTCGATTTTGTCAAAGAAGATATTCTGAACGAAGTTGCGATTTTGTGGCAATCTAATGAGCTCTCAAGCAAAAAACCAAGCGTTTTAGATGAAGTGAAAAGCGGTCTATATTACTTTGACAAAACATTCTTCGACATATTGCCTGATGTCCATCGCAAGTTGCGGATTAACTTGCAAAAACATTTTCCTGACGAGAAATGGGAAATTCCTAACTTCCTTCGCTTCGGTTCTTGGATTGGAGGCGACCGCGACGGGAACCCGTTTGTTACGCATGATATAACTTGGAAAACCCTAGGGCTTCAAAGAGAGCTGATTATTTCAAAGTACATAGAAACATTTGATTACCTAATTAACCGCTACAGTTACTGCACAACCCGAATTCAAGTAAGTGATGATTTGACCCAGCTGATTAACGAGAAGGAAGGCAAGTATCTTACAGATACCCAGAAGTGGCCGGTAGAAACAGAAATGTACCGCCGCGCTTTAACGTTTGTGCGCTATAGGTTAACACAAGTCGGAATATCTGATGTGGGATATAAAAATTCGGATGAACTTTTGGCGGAGCTTAAAATAATTCGCAGGAGCCTAAAGGGCCACTTGCCTTCGCAGGATGAGCTTAGGCGGATCAACACGATTATACGGCAGGTTGAGCTATTTGGTTTTCACTTGGCTTCTCTTGAAGCGCGCAACCATAGCGGTGAGCACGAAGCGGCTATGGACGAGATACTCGCAAAAGTTAATATTACAAGTCGTTATGCCACATTGTCCGAAGAAAAAAAGCAGCTCGCTTTAATTCATGTGCTAACCGACCCACGGCCATTGCTTTTGCGCGGAGAGAGTTACTCTGAAAAAACCCGCGAAGTTATTGCAACCTTTAACACCATTAAGCGAGCGCACGAAGAATTTGGGGCAATTGCCATACCAACCTATATCATAAGTATGACACAAGCGCCAAGTGACTTGCTTGAGGTACTTGTTTTTGCAAAAGAAGCAGGGCTATATTATTTGCACCCAGATGGCCATATTACAACGACGCTAAAGATTGCCCCTCTGTTTGAAACAATCGGAGATTTGTCGACGTGTAAGGCAACTATGAGCAAGATGTTTGAGATACCAATTTACAGACATCACCTTGAACTGCTGGGCGATTATCAGGAAATAATGGTTGGATACTCTGACGGAAGTAAAGACGGTGGCACATTAACCGCCAATTGGAAGATATACAAATCTCAACTTGAAATTAACCAGCTCGCGAAGGAAAACGGCATACACGTCGAGTTCTTCCATGGCCGTGGTGGATCCCTTGGCCGTGGCGGCGGGGAGCTAAGCCGAAGCATAGTATCTCAACCGCCACAGACTGCTGTGAACGGAGTTAAGATTACAGAGCAAGGCGAAGTGCTCTCGACGCGGTATTTGCTCCCTGAGATTGGGTACAGGAATTTGGAGCAAGCGACGTCTACCTTGCTTGAAACAGTTGTAGTCACACTAAAAGCCTCTAAAGACGGTGGTTCTGTGCAAACCCCGCCGGATTGGGTGGACTCTTTAGACGAGATTTCCGAGGCTGCTTTTGCGAAGTACCGCTCGCTTGTTTTTGAAGATGCCGATATGTTTGAATATTATAACGACGTTTCGCCTTTAAAGAATTTCGCGAACTTGAATATTGGGTCTCGCCCAATGCATAGAGTAGCCAAGCCAAGCTTTACCAGCCTTCGCGCTATTCCTTGGGTATTTGGTTGGATGCAAAACCGCCAATTGATACCGGGGTGGTATGCCGCCGGCACCGGCCTTAATACTTTTGCAAATGCAGGGGACGGCAACCTTGAGATTATGCGCGAAATGTACAAGGGATGGCCTCTTTTTACCGCTATCATCAACAACCTTCACGCTGCTTTGATGAAGGCGGATATGAAAATTGCTAAGGCCTACATTCCTCTTGCGAAAAACCAGGAAGCCGCCAATCGAATCTTTGCGAATATTGAGGACGAATACAAAAGAACGAAGGAAATAGTCTTGCGCATTTCTGAGGTTGAGCGGCTGTTGGCGCATTTCCCCATCGCTAGAGAATCGGCATTGCACCGCTCTCCGCATATTGACCCCCTTAACTTTTTGCAGGTTGATCTGCTTAAAGCATTGTATGGAAGCGGTGAGATTAGTGAAGAAGATGAGAGCAAACTATTAACGCAAGTTTTGCTGACTATCAATGGGATTGTTGCAGGGCTTCGCAATACGGGATGATCTGTGAATTGGAGCATGCCCAAAACGACATTGAAGCGAAGATATTGTAAGAAGAAATCGAGCGACCGCTGTTGACCGAGGAATTTTTGTGATTCACGCTGCACAAGTATTAAGAGTAGCGGCAATGGTTTATTGACATCTTCGCAAACTATGATAATAAAATTGTGTTTGCGCTCAACTACAAGGATAGCACAAAAACTGTATCACTAAAGGACGTAGAAAGTTCGGGTTTAGGTAGGCTGGGTGTGTCAGTTGCTTCATAGACGAACGTGAAAGTTCGCCTATGGAGCAACTTTTTTTGCACGATTGCGTTGTAGTAGGTTTTAAAGTGGGCGCTTTCGTTTTTGTGCAGATGAGAGTAAAACTATAAGATTTTGAACTGCAAATAGCAACAAAAGAAGTGATTGTGTTGCTTTTTTGTGTTTTAATACTGGCAAAACGCCGCCTTTGCGCCCGAACCTCCAAACAAATTTGGAATATACTGGTGGGGAGAAACGGAAACAAAGGTGGCTTTTATTTTGTATTTTTCACTTAGCACGGTACTGGAAGCAATGATGCTTGCCCTGGTGCTTTCGCTGGACGCATTTGTGGCTAGTTTTGCATATGGCAGCAAAAGCATAAAAATCCCAATGCGCTCGGCCTGGGTTATAACTTTGACTTGTGCGGGGGTGGTAGGCCTTGCCCTGCTGGTGGGTTCGCTACTGCGGCAATACATTTCGTATGGCCTAGCAGCGTGGATAAGCTTTACAATCCTGTTCATCTTGGGTATTGTCAAGCTGCTGGACAGCATTACAAAATCGATTATCAGGCGGCGTGCGGTAAGGGGAGAGCTCAAGTTTTCGCTGTTTAACCTCAACTTTATATTGATGCTCTACGCGGACCCTGAGCAAGCCGACGTAGACGGCTCGAAGATACTCTCCCCGGCCGAGGCAACCTCGCTTGCGCTGGCCCTCTCCCTGGACGGCCTGGGGGTAGGACTGGGCGCGGCAATCGGCAGTGCGAACGGTCTGGTGGTCTTTTTGGGTGCAATTGTGACCGGTATAGCAGCAGTTGTTTTTGGCGGGCGGCTGGGCAACAAGGCCGCGGAAAAGGCTAAGCTAAATATCTCCTGGCTCAGCGGGGTGCTACTCATTGCGCTTGCATTTGCGAGCTTGTAAGGTTTGTGGTATATTGGGGGTTAGTACTGCGAAGAGGGGTGACGTATGAAACACTTGCTAATTCTAATCGCTATTCTGGCTACGGTATTGGCTGCCTGCCAAGCCGTGCCCACATCTGTGCCGTTGATAGAATTGAAAAATGACTATTATGAGCAGGAGCAATCGCCTCAAGCAGTGCGGGCATCCGAACCGGAACGACAAAAATCAGAAAATGATAGCGTAAATTTGACCGGCATAGACACCACGCTCGGCTACTTCGGCCGAGCTCTTGCCCGATTCAGCGAGTATGAACTTGTAACGATGGACGGCTGGACTCGCCAAACGGAAAACCTTGCCTTGCTGGATGAATGGGTAGAGAATTACAGACTGGGCATACCCGGTAAAGTAGCGATTTTAATCGACGGCGGGCCGTTCCCCTCGAACTTTTTTATCCTCGAGAGCGATGGCAACGCGACATATAGTGTTACAGCGTATTTTCAATCTTTGTGGCTGGGAGAGTCCGACTATCCACCAAGGGTATTTGAATCATCACATGTAATAATGTCAGCCTACAGGTATACTTTTGGGGCCGATACCCCGGATTTGGATGAGGTTGGCCTTATAGACAATGGCCGGTTAGTATCAATAGGTATCCCATTTACTGGCCCGATGATGTGAAAATGCTTGATTGGAGCCCACAAACGGATGCCCCGCTTGAGGGGATAACCCCGCAGCAAGCTGAGCAACGGGTGCGGGAAACGGTAGGAGCGGCGCTGCTGATTGCCTACGCCGATGCTGGCCTTGAAGTGGCACTGCATTTTAAAACAGTTGGCGCAATGCGTTTGGGTGACAGGGACTACTATGTCGTGCATGGCCGCTACGACCCCGATGCTCCAGCCGGTGATATGGGAGGTACGCATGTAAACGCTGTTAGCCTTGACGGCAGACTTGTGTTCAACCAGAGCATGGTACACGGTGAATGGTTTTTATGGGAAGATGTTCAGCAAGAGATTATTACACCATGAGGGGAGTAACCATGAAACGCTTACTGCCTGCAATCTCTGCGCTGGCTTTGATATTGGCTGCCTGCCAAGCTGCGCCAACACCTGTGCCGCTAACAGAACCGGACTATGATTACTATGAGCAAAAGCCAGACGTAGAGCCTTCACTTACGCCGCCTCTACAAACTTATCCGGAGTTAGAAAACTACGTACATATGACAGTTACCAATGTTACACCAACTTACGCAACTGTCACTATCCAAAACGATAGCGATTTGCCACTTACTACTGGATGGTCTTACACACTAGAAGCATATGTCAACGGTCAATGGCTACATGTGCCGATGATGGAGCTCGAAATACCAATTGCATTCCCGTCTACCTATAAGCAAATTTCACCGCACAGTTCGGTAAGTTTCAACAAAGACTTATCAATATTTCCGCTCTCAAGGGGAGAGCTCTATAGAGTACGCAAAGACGTAAGGATTAACACATGGCTAATCGAGTTCATGGCTGATGACGAGTATGTATATGATATAGATATATGGCAAATCGATGAGCTGATAGATGACGCAGATGCATTGCAAGCCGATGAACAGATAGGTGATGTAGAGCCGGTAGCTATAGAACCAGCAGCTGATGTAGAACTGATAGATGACATAGAAACATCGCAAACCGATGAGTTGGTGGGCAATTTCCCTGAGTTGGCACCTAATCCCCCGCCAAGAGCTCATGTAGATACGACACAACACGAAATAGTAGCAGAGTTTGTTTGGAATAGATAGGGATACTCGAAATAATCACAGGCTTCCTCTATAGAGAATACAGGTGCAACGGCAATCTGGCCGGGCCTGTGTTGTGACTGGTGAAGTGAAGGAAGCAAAACTTAGTGTCAACACGACCTAATGCAATCGCCAGTTAGACACCTATTTTTGAAAAATAGCTTGACAAACTCGCTTCACTTGCTATATAATACCTAAAGCTGTCAACATTCCCAAGACGTAAGGTGCAGGAACTTCTGCTGAAATGGCCATCTGGCCAGCCTGCCGAGGAAGCCGTGTTGATTCACTTTACTGTGTTTCACGCCCTTTCCATGTCTGTGGGAGGGGCGTTTTCTATTGCTGGTGGTTTAAGTATCAATAAAGAACCTACCAAAAGGTCGCGGGCAGAAAGCTTTGTGGTCTTGGCAAGTTGAATGCGCGACGTGGGTGCAGGCTCAGCCTGCGTTGGTGGCAATCCAATCTCGAATGTGAGGTGAAATAGTTGCCAAGTGAAAAGATTCTACTGCAAAAGCAAGAACAGGTGAAGGCGCTTACAGAAGACCTGCAAAGTGCGGTCGCCGGCGTGCTGGTGGACTACAAGGGCATAACCGTTCTGGAGGATACCAAGCTGCGCAAAGAGCTTCGCGAAGCCGGGATAAACTACCGGGTTATCAAAAACTCAATCATGCGCCGTGCGGTCAAGAACGCAGGATTCGACGCTCTTGAGGACGTTCTGGTGGAGACTTCGGCTCTGGCCTTGTCCGATACCGACTACACCGCAGCTGCGAAAATCCTGTGCAAGTACGCTGACGCTTCCAAGGGGAAGTTCACCATCAAGGCGGGCTTTGTCGAGGGTAGTGTGCTTGACGGCAAAGGCGTTTCCGATCTGAGCAAGCTGCCAAGCCGCGAAGAGCTTGTGGCCATGACCTTGCGTGGGCTTAACGCTCCGATTGCTGGGTTGGCGAATGTGCTCAACGCCAACATCACTGGGCTGGTTAGAGCACTTAACCAAATCGCCGAGAAGGGCGAGAAGAGCGCGTAGCACGCGCCAACTTGTTTCATACTAAATTTATTGGAGGTACATTACCATGGCATCTGAAAAAGTATTGAAAATGATCGAAGACGTAAAGGCCCTTACCGTTCTCGAACTCTCCGAGCTTGTAAAGGCTCTTGAAGAAGAATTTGGCGTATCTGCCGCTGCTCCCGTCGCAGTAGCCGCTGGCCCTGCAGCTGCAGCTGCTGGCCCTGCAGAGGAAGAGAAGAGCGAGTTCGACGTTATCCTGATAGACGCAGGCGCAAGCAAGATGGGCGTTATCAAAATCGTCAAAGAGCTCACCGGTCTTGGCCTCAAAGAAGCCAAAGAGCTGGTTGACGGCGCACCCAAGCCGGTTAAAGAAGGCGTTGGCAAAGCCGAAGCTGAGTCCCTTCAAAAACAACTGGTTGAAGCAGGCGCGAAGGTCGAGCTTAAGTAAGAACAGAACAAGCAGACCAGTAGGCAGTCGGTGTCTGTGCATCGACTGCCTTTTCTTTTTTGAGCTTACGATACGACTATGATTGTCTAAACCATGCCGCTATGATTGTCTAAACCATGCCGCGCTGACAGCCACTTCACAATTTTTTTAATCTGTCGTATTTTGTTCTTGCATTGCTCGCTCTCTTGTGGTACAATATATGTCGTTCTGGTGTTGTGGTGGGTATAGCTCAGTTGGTTAGAGCGCCAGATTGTGGCTCTGGAGGCCGTGAGTTCGAATCTCATTATCCACCCCATGTTGGGCTGTCGCCAAGCGGTAAGGCAACGGACTTTGACTCCGTCATTCCATGGTTCAAATCCATGCAGCCCAGCCAAAAGGTTTTCCCTATACTAGTGCGGATTTCTACCCGTCTTGTCGGCGGAGAGAGATTCGCATTAGTCGTTTTGCGGGGGATTTATCAACACTTTTGCGAAAAAAATGCAAGAAAATTGCAAGCCTCATATTAAACCACTCAATATTTGCCTCGCAACCTCTGTTATTCGCTGGTGATGCGTGTAATCCCTGTGTGTATAAATATCCGCAGTAGTTGACAGTTGGCTATGACCCAAATAATGCTGAATGTCTTTGAGAGATACACCACCATCAAGATTTCGCGGCATAAACGTCACTGGCTGATTTTCAAATATAACGAGTGGCGAATTTTGGCTGGTTTTTCAACTAGAATAGACATCCATTTTCAGCATCACCCAAAAACCACCGTGAGAGCAATCGCTCCCCCGGTGGTTGTCTTTTTGCTGCTCTGCTACTTTACGAAAACCTTCACCGTCCCTGCGTCAATTCGGCTTAGCACGCGATACCCAGCAGTCGCCGCAGTCGCAACCCCGCCATTGCCAACTTTTGCGTACCCATTTACCTTGCAAGAGCCGTCGTCGCGGACAATCAACTGCCCGACTATGCCAACCGCCGACCACTCCTTGCGCCGGCAACGCGGAAGATAGCTCTCCAGCTTGCTTGCATCGAACGCCGGGTTGCGCTTGGGCACCATTGCCTGCACTTTCGTGGCGTCGCCCGATTCAAAGTCGTGCCCACCGGCGTAACCCAACTCGCGGATAACTTCGCCAAAGCGGTCGCGCATATACCGGCCATGCCACTCGTTTCCGGCAGCGTTGCCCACAATGCCGGCAGTGGCCGAAACTACGCCCAGCACATACTCATCTGCGCTGCCTGCTTTGCGGATCTTTTCACCGTCCAATGTGACGAAATACCCACGCCTATCCTCGGCGTTCAGGTTTCCATCCGCCCACTCGAACATCTCGGCGTAGTCGGCACCGGTGGTATGCCAGGCGTTGCCAAAAGCCTCGCCGTTCCATTGGAACCGGAAAGCATTGGCCCGGTCTGCATCGTCGGGGCTGGTGCCGTTGCCGATAATCAGGGCGTTGTCGGTGGGGTCGGGCACGCCGACTTCTGTGCCCTGCGCGATATTATATCTGCCGATAGCGGTCTGCGATTCGCCTTGTGCGATTGTTTGGGTATTTTGCGAATGGGTTTCTGTGCCAAGGGCTTGGGTTCGCCAGCCCTCTGCGTGGGAAACAGCACCGTTCGCCATCGTAAATTGCCCCTCGGCGTGTGCTGCAATAAGGTCACCGGTTGTCGTGCGGTCTCCTTCTGCGTGTCCTGCATAGCTACTCGTAGTGGCTCGATACCCTTCCGCGTGAGAATACGAGCCGTCCGCCTCTGTGTATCGCCCCTCTGCGTGGCTGGAATGGCCCCTTGCCCTTGTTTGCTGCCCCTCAGCGTGGGAACCGTGGTCGCCTATTGCCTGGGTATAGTCCCCCTCGGAATGAGAGAAAGTGCCGATCGCCTGTGTGCGAAACGCTTCTGCGTGGGAATACTGGCCGGAGGCTATTGTGTAATGCCCCTCCGCGTGGGAGGATTCGCCGCTTGCCAGTGAGTTGTTGCCCTCTGCGTGGGAATATTGGCCGGACGCAACCGATTGACGCCCCTCCGCGAAAGAATACTGACCGACTGCACTCGTGCCGAAGCCCACCTGGACAGCGTCAACGCCCATTGCTGCCGTGCCTGTGTGAATCCCCCGCACCGAGCCGCTTGCGTCACCGTCCACCAGGTTCAAGGAACCGCTGGTGCCTGCCGGGCCTTGTATGCCTTGCGGCCCCTGCGGGCCTTGAATGGGCCCGACATTCACCCAGCTACTCGTCGCCGAATTCCACAGATAGAGGTCTTGGCCGACCAAATACATATCACCGGGATTGCCGACCGGGTGCGCCGTTTGCAGTTCGGCCAGCGTGTCATACTTGCCGTTGATGCTGCCAACCGTGCCGGTTTCGCCCTGGATACCCTGCGGGCCTTGGGGGCCTGCGGGGCCGACCGGGCCGGCCGCACCGGGAAAGCCTTGGGGCCCGGTTGCGCCGGTCGCGCCTTGGGGCCCGGTTGGGCCAGCGGGGCCTTGGGGACCGGCCGGGCCTTGTTCCCCTTGAATGCCCTGCGGGCCGACAATCGGGCCCAGGTTATCCCAAGCGTTACGCTCGGCGTCCCAGATATACAGCTCGCCGCCCACTATATACATATCGCCGGGGTTCCCGGTTGGGTGTGCGGCAATGAACTCCGCGTAAGTGTCAAACGCGCCGAGTATCACCCCAATCGTGCCGGACTCGCCTTGTATCCCCTGCGGGCCTGCGGGTCCTGCCGGGCCTTGGGTACCCGAGGGGCCTTGGGGACCTGCCGGGCCAACCGGGCCGGAGTCGCCGTGCGCACCTGCCGGGCCGGGTTGACCGGGGGTGCCTTGCGGTCCTTGCGGGCCAGCGGGTCCTTGAGGGCCTTGAGGGCCAGGCGGTCCGCCTTCGGGGCCGGGAGGGCCTTGCGGACCTTGGGGTCCTTGAGGACCGGGTGCGCCGTCTGCGCCGGGGCTGCCCGCCGGGCCAGGAGGGCCGGGAGGGCCGGGTATCGGACATGGGGCTGGGCAACAGCAGCAGTCAGAAGTCATTCCGCAGCCTGAGCAGCGATCCCATTTGTTACATTTATCGCGCATAAAAATCATGTTCTCCTTTGTAAGGGTTCGCGCGCGTATACCATCAAATGCCGCGCTATACCCACAGCGTATGCCAAGGGCAGCGGGAGCGTGAGGGCGCCTAGACACACGGCAGGGCGAAAAAGACCCGCCAAAGTCGATTCTTTTCGTCTGTGACAAGGTTCTTAGGGATTGCTGGACGCTGTTAATCAGCCAAAAACACCCGATCAGCGGGTGTTTTTTCACGCTAGAGCTACAACAAAGTGCCCATCATTACGTTTTGGGGGATTATGGGGTTGACAGAAGCCGTCTTTTCTTGCGTTTTGTTAGAGTTGGACTTCCCGTTAATGTCATAATTTCAGGACTTGCAGACCTTGGTCTTGAAATAACCAATGATGATGGAATTTTTGTCGAACTGGTGGCAATATCGGATACTTCCGCCGATACTCATTTGACACTGGGATATGATCGCAACGGAGTCGTCACCGAGATTATAGCTTAGATAATCAGCATTTTATCAACAGAATTTCAGAAAAAATGCTAGAGTGGGTACCTTGCAATTATGTAGTAAATGTGGTAAACTCTGAACGAGCGGTGTAATGAGGGCCTTGGCGGGAAATGATAGTATCAGACGGGATATGCGTCACCATACTTTGACTCCGTCATTCCATGGTTCAAATCCATGCAGCCCAGCCAAATAATGAAGTGGTTAAAATTCAACGAATGTGATAACTAAGCCACTTTGCAACAGGAAGACAGCCTAGTTCATTTGAACGAGGCTGTTCTTCTTTTGCAAAAATTTATTGCTTTTACACATATATGCACATATGTGTGCTGTACCTGGTGCTGTACCAAACTGTCCCTATCAAATTCTTCCCAATCCTATTATTAAGCGGTTTTGTAGCGTTCACTTTGCACCGCCTGCTGTACCCTTACGTAAATTGTTGTGTTCTGTGCATTGCAAACTAATCAAGTGGATTCGCCAAGAGTGTTACCCCTTGCAGTCCCCCACCTCACTATGCTACACTTCAGATATGCACTACCACCGTAGAACTGGAGGACTAACCACTTGAAGCGCTTTATACTCACGCTCATACTTCTGCTCGCCATATGCACAGCCTTCTTCTACACCCTCTCCATGCCACGAGGCATGGGCAGCATCCGCGCTGTAGACGGCGTGCTTGACTTAACAGACACAGATTTCTCCCGAACCCGCCACAACCTCGACGGCGATTGGGAATTCTACTTCGGCCAGCTTCTACAGCCTACGGACTTTGCAGATGGCATCGTTACCAGCGGTGAGGTAATAGAAGTGCCGGGTTCATGGAGTAGTACCGGGTTTCCGCTCTACGGGTATGCCACATACCGCCTAATCCTCCTGACAAACGAGCAATCCATAATGATGTTGCTCCCCCATATCCCGAGCGCGTCTATCGTCTGGATTAACGGCGAAAAGGCTTTCCAGGCCGGAATAGTTGGAGAGGTGACGCCGCAGGCAATAGGAGGACGCAACGCCTTCATTCCGTTCTATCCTGTGGACGGGCAAGTCGAGATTATCGTACAAGCATCTAACTATGCGTGGTTTTCCAGTGGACTTAATTTCAGCATAGAGGTTGGTTCACCGGGCCCCCTGCTCAACGACGCAATAGCGCGGAGGGTTTTACTCGGCCTGTTCATTGGCGTGCTGGTCGCTATGTTCATGTATCAGCTTATTATGTTCTTCCACAGGCGCAGGGAATGGGTGTACTTTGCCTTTGCCCTCTACTGCATAATGACCGCACTGCGATTTGCAATGGAATCAAACGGGTTCCTGCTGCTCTTTGGAAACTACGGCCATGTGGAACGGTCAATCTTCCAAATCATAATGGCCTTGAAAGTCGTGGGGCTTGTGGCCTTTACCCACCTTGTATTTGAAATGCACATAGGCAAAGTACAGCGCATTGTTTACGCCGTGTCTTTAGGCATACCCATACTGACCGCGATATTCTTACCATTCGGCACTATAGATTCTCGGGTTATATTCATTCCACTTATACCGCTTATGATGATATTTATAAGCACCTTGCGCTCAAAGCGGCTGCACGACAACTATTACAACTACCTCTACCTGATTGCTCTGGGCATCTTCGCGATTGCCCAGCCGATACAGCGGTTTACTCCCATTGAGCAGTATTTGTATATGCCGGCCGCCGCGCACAATCTGTTTATGGTGCTTGCTCAATTCTTTATGCTGTCAATGAGCTACGCGCAGGCTAAAGAAGCGCAGCAGGAACTCACCCGCAAAACAGAGTTCTACCGCGCGATGAACCACAATATGCGCACCCCACTCACCATTATCTCAACCAACATTCAGACAGCGCGGCGCAGGCCGGAAGAAGCAAACGAACTCTTGGGGCAGTCGCAGGAAGTTATTATGGAGATAGCCAGAACAATCGACGCCGCGTTGGAGGGTGACGAGGAGGTGCGGCCATGAAAACTGTTCTCTGCGTCGAGGATGAACTGAAGATACTGGAAAACAACCGCAAGGCCATAGAGGACGCGGGCTATACCGTGCTGACCGCCGCGAACCTTAAACAGGCGCGGGAGCATCTTGCGAGGCAGACGCCGGGTGCAATTATCCTTGATATCATACTGCCGGACGGCAATGGGCTTGACCTCCTAAAAGAGCTGCGCGGGGCGGGCAGTAAAATCCCGGTGCTGATGCTGACCGCGTGGGGCAAGCCGAGCGACATCGCGCGGGGGCTAAAGCTTGGCGCGAATGATTACATATCCAAGCCGTTTGAATATGAGGTGTTGCTGGCGCGGCTGGAGACCATGTTCCGCAACTTGGAGCAGGTGCCGGAAACCATCATCAAGGGGCCGGTAACGCTGGAGGTGTTCTCGAACAAAGCCTACCTGGGCGGCGAGAATCTTGCGCTAACGCAGAAAGATTTTGACCTGCTCTTCCTGCTGGTGCAAAACGAAGACAAG
>WRAV01000023.1 GCA_009780025.1 Oscillospiraceae bacterium
ATGAGGTGTTCGCTGCTGACTGTGCTATTGTTGACAAACACGTTGGCCGCGGAGCTGTATCGTCCGTCCGCAAACCTACCGCCCCCACTAACCTGTCCTTGACCTACCAGAGGGGGTCTGGGGGAGTTGTTTGCGACTGGTCTTGGAGCAAACCCGGTCCTCCCCCAGTCGCCTTTCTTTTGCTTACTTTCTCTTTGGCGAGATAAAGAAAAGTAAGTGCCCCCGCGGCACGAGCGGCACATTATTCCCGCCCGAAGGCGAATTAAAATTAAGACCTTGACCCTGACCTTGAGCTTGGCCCTGGCGGTCGGGGATAGAACCCCGACCCTACAGCGCTAGTTGGGGCAAATCACGGGGACCGATGCAAATCACGGGCAATTGAAAATCGCCCCTACAACGACAAATCTACCCAAACATGAGGACGCCGGGTCGGCACCCATGCAACGATCAGGTTCGCGAAAACACCTATGAAAGCGAGAACACCTCGAGATGAACAAACTTCTAATAGTAATCGACATGCAGACCGATTTTATCACAGGGGCGCTGGGCAGCGCGCAAGCGCAAGCAATCCTACCTCGCGTAAACGCGAAAATCGCAGAGTACAAGCACGGCGGGAAAAAAATCATTTTTACACGAGATACCCACGACACCGACTACCTGAACACCCAGGAAGGCAGGTCTCTGCCAGTTGAGCATTGCATAGAGGGCACGCCAGGGCACACGCTGGTGGAAGGGCTGGACGCCGCTGACTGCGAAGTCTTCGACAAGCCTCACTTCGGCTCGCTTGAACTAGCCGAGCGGGTGGCGCAAGAAGGCGGGTATGAGGAAATTGAGCTCTGCGGCGTCTGCACCGATATCTGCGTGGTCTCAAACGCGCTGATACTCAAGGCACGGCTGCCGGAAACCAAGATAACTGTCGACGCCGCCTGCTGTGCCGGTGTAAGCGAGCAAAGCCACAACGCCGCCCTGCTCACCATGGAGGCCTGCCAGGTAAACGTGGTAAACGACTAACAACACTTGTGCACGTCCCCTCGCAGACCGTTGTGGGGGGATTTTTTTGGCGCGAAAAATCGCCGCCTGCATATCATGATATTGTGGTCAGCGCTCCCTAAGGCAAGGGGTGCTAGCGTGGCGGGGCGGCTACGCGCCCTTAAATAGCCCGCCGCGTGGCTTTACGCGCTCCATAATATAAATACCGCGGGAAGTTTTTGGCTTCCCGCGGTATTTTACTGTTCAGCTTTAATCAGCCGGTTCTTGCTACGACTCTTCAGTTATTTCCGGGCTTGGCGCGGGTGCAACGCCCATCTTGCTTTCGATAAGCGTGACTCCCACAAAGGTTAGGGTACTACACACAGCACCGAATACAACAGCCATTATACCAAGCGGCTGGCCGAGCAGCTGCCAAATTACCGCCGCTGCAGAGCCCACCAAAATTGCAGCCAAGCCGGAGTGAGGCGTTGCCTTCTTCCAGCTGATACCAAGTACAAAGGCGGCAAATGGGCCCGCACTGCGCATAGCAAAGGCAAACATGTTCATGGTTATAATGTCTACCCTAAACAGCGCTATACACATAGCCATAAGCCCGAGAACAACATTTGAGCAACGGGTTGTGAATACAAGCTTTTTCTCTGTCATTTGTGCTTTGTTAATAAAGCGCTGGTAAATATCTTTGATAAAGATTGTTGAGGCGTTAATAAGGTTAGAGTCCGCGCTGGACATAGTAGCGGCCAAGATTGCGGCAGCCATAAAGCCCACAACTACCTGCGGCGCAAATGTGTCGGTTGCCCAAATAAGCGCACCTCCGGCGTCGGGAGCTCCGGCAGCCAGTGCGGCCAAACCAATTATGGTCGGCAGTACGCCCATGCCACACATTACGATAGCCGATACTACACAGGCTTTCCGCGCATTACGCTCATCCTTGGCTGAGAAGACACGGCTCATCATCTCAGGACCTGCTAAGAAGGTCGTAAAGTAGTTTATGATCAGGCTTATGATCATAAACCAACCTATCCTGGTAAAGTCCATCTGGCTGTCAGGCAAAGCTGCTACCATTGCGTCCCAACCACCAACGCCGTTTAGTATGAATGGCACCGCCACCAACATACCTAAGAACAGCACCGAGAACTGGAACATGTCAGAGTAAATATCCGCGGTCATGCCACCCAAGCAGGTGTAGAACAGAATAACAAACGTAGATACAAACACGCTTATTACCCAGGGTGTACCTATAAGCGCTGTAATAACCGTTGCCGAAGCAACGATTTGCGAAGAGGTGAGCAAAAACAAAGAAACAACACCGAGCACCGCAGAAGACGTACCCGCAACATATCCAAAGCGCTTGTTTATAACCATGGGTATGGTGTAAGAAAATGTACGTCTAATCTCCGGGGCAAAGTACGAAATAGGAATCATGGCAATTGAAGCGGCCAAGACCCACCAAATAGCCGAAAGGCCCCAATCGCCAAATGCCCTGGTAGCCACACCCATAGTACTGCCGCCACCAACATTAACTGCAGAAAGTGAGATACCTAGGGTCAAAAGACCCATTCGCCTGCCGGCAAGCATGTAGTCCTTACTATCCTTGATAAAATACTTGCCTACAATAAAGCCGAAAGCCAGCATTGCCAATATGTACACACCAACAATTATCAGTGGTACCGTCCTTATTTCCAACTGAAAACCAGCCATTTAATAAACCCTCCTTAGATGTTTTGAAGCGACCTGCAGAACTGCCTCTAACCCCCTTTTGCCACAATAAAATTATAGTTAAAGACACGGCAACCAGCCGTGCCTCTTTCTTCTACGCTTTTGCCGCGACCCCAGCTGACATATATTACTAATTATTCGCCATAATACTAGCAAATATATCCTACAATGTCAAGGCCTTAACAGAGAGATTTAATCGAATATTTGAGCATTTCTTCAAAGCACGTTCTGCCCCCTTATTTGCAAATACAAAGAATGAGCCCCCGATAACCACACGGTTTGTGGATTATCGAGGACGTGCATTGCGCAGCGCTAAAAACCTGTAAGTTCCATAATGATGAGCAATCCGCCGAAGATCAACCCAATTGGCCCGGCAATTTTAACTAACTTTATTCTTTTTGCGATATTTTCATCCGAATACATCTCGGTGCCTTTGGTGGCGTTTGCCTGCTTGAAAAGGCTTTCCCACTTTTCTTTGCTTACCAAAACACAAATCAGGCCAACTATAAAGCCTATAATGCCGATTGCCATAAACATATTCCGACACTCCTTCTCAGCGTATATTTCGCTCGCAGTGATATTATATGCGTAAAGTTCCAACATATTGTACTACAGTGTTGGGCCGTTTGCAAGCAAAATAACTCTGAAGCACAAACTTGTCTTCGTTGCCGCACTTTTTGGGGCTATGGCGTATCAAAGAACTCCCATCGCCGGAAAACATATATTAAATCATTAGAGAATTCAAAAAGGGGAGTACAGACATGGGGCAGGAACTAAGTAACCTTGCAACAACGCTTGCTATAGCCGAGATTCTTGCTCAAGGGCGCTCAGAATTAGAACTAGCCAAACTTCAGTCCTTTTTCGCCTCTATCGCCGCAAACATCAGCTTGATTTTGCAAACCCGCAACATGGAAAAAGCAGCTTCAGGCCAAAGTAACCCGGAAGAGGAATTAGCAGCTGAAGAAGCGGCTGATGACTAATGTGGTTACGAGGGCCGCTCTCTCACGCTTATTTGCCATTAGCGCACTAAATCTGTTTCAATACGGTTAACAGAAGATAGCAAAACCGCTCAACTTTGGTTTAGTTAAGCGGTTTGTCTGTGGAGGCACCACCCGGATTTGAACCGGGGAATAGAGGTTTTGCAGACCTCTGCCTTACCCCTTGGCTATGGTGCCGTTGGTGGTACCCGGGAACTGAACGCCCCGGGCACCTACTATATAGTATACTCAAAACCCAAAGTTTTGTCAATCCCTATGCCACTTAACTCCTGCTGAGGTATCCTCCAGGCGGATACCTTGGGCGGCGAGCTCGTCTCGGATTTTGTCGGCGGTGGCAAAGTCTTTTTCCTTCCTTGCCTGCTGGCGGCGGTCAATCAACTGCTGAATTTCGTCCTCCAGGCTGCCCTTGGCTCCTCGGTTGTAGAGTATGCCCAGCACCGCGCAAATTTCGTCGAAGAGGTCAGCGGCCGCCTGTACGGCAACCACAGTGCGTGGCTGGCTGAAGTACGTGTTCGCGTCCCGCGCGGCCTCGAAGAGGGCGGCCAGACCATCGGCGGTATTTAGGTCGTCGTCCATCGCGGCCACAAACTGGTCCCTGCGGGCGGCAACCTTTGCGAGAAATTCAGCCTCGCTGCCATCATCGTCGACGGGGTTTTGCATTGCGTCGTCGATATTTTCGCGGGAGGTGTACAGCCGGTCGAGCGCTGCCTTGCACTGCTCGAGCACTTCGTAGCTGTAGTTTATCGGGCTGCGGTAGTGGGCTTGCAACATCATGAATTTTATCGGCTCGTACCCGAATTTTTCGGACACGTCCCGCACGGTGAAGAAGTTGCCGACCGACTTTGACATCTTGCGGTTGTCAACGTTGATGTACCCGTTGTGCATCCAGTAGCGAACGTACTGCTTGCCGGTATAGCTCTCGCTCTGGGCGACTTCGTTCTCATGGTGGGGGAAGGTGAGGTCTTGCCCACCGCAGTGGATATCAATCTGCTCGCCCAGGTATTTTGTGACCATGGCCGTGCACTCGATATGCCAGCCGGGGCGGCCCTCACCCCAGGGAGAGGACCAGGAAGGCTCGCCTGGCTTAGCCGCCTTCCAAAGAACAAAGTCGAGGGCGTCTTCCTTGGCTTCGCTGAGGTCGACCCGCGCGCCGGCCTCGAGCTCTTCGAGTGGCTGGCCTGAAAGTTTTCCGTACCCCGCAAACGCCTTCGATCGGAAGTAAACTGTACCCTCTATCTCGTATGCCGCGCTCTTGGCTATTAGCCCCGACACAATCTCAATAATCTCGGGGATGACCTCGGTAGCGGTGGGGTGGTGGTTGGCGTCCCGCACACCAAGACCCGCAGCGTCGGTCTTGTACTCGTCGATGTATCGCTGGGCAATCTCGTCGCTGGTGACGCCTTCTTCGTTTGCCTTGGCGATAATTTTGTCATCAATATCAGTGAAGTTCTGCACGAATGTGACCGCGTAGCCCCTGTATTCAAGGTAGCGCCGCAACACATCGAACACGCAGATAGGCCGCGCATTGCCAATATGAATGTAGTTGTAAACCGTGGGGCCACAAGCATAAATCTTTACCCGGCCCTCCTCCAGTGTGGTAAGAGGCTCTTTGTTGCGGGTTACGGTGTTGTATATCTTCATAGGGTTATCTCCTTTATATGACGTGGTGGGTGCGAATAATGAAGAGAATCTCACGCATCATTTATAAGATGCCTATTCTTCACAATATAGTTGAGCCCCGAGAGCACGGTGAGCGTCATCACCAACCAGGTGAGCGCGTTAAAGGCAACCCAGCCGCCATCGACAATCGCGACCAGCCAGTCGATAGACCCCAACCAGAGCAACAGCAGGCCCACCATAATCCAGATCATCTGCAATACGGTTTTGAGTTTGCCCCACTTGTCCGCGGATATAACCGTGCCCTTGCGCACCGCCACCAGCCGAATTGATGTTACCAAAAACTCCCGGCTGAGCAGCACGATAACTATAGGCGCCGAGACATGGCTACTAGCCAAAAAACAGAGCATGGCGGCCATTACCAACAGCTTGTCGGCCAGCGGGTCCATCAGCGCTCCGAAGTCGGTCACCAGGCGATATTTGCGGGCAATAAGACCATCGAGCGCGTCGGTAATTGCGGCCAACCCAAACAAAGCCAGTGCCCAAAAATAGCTCTGCACTAGGTAGAGTGCCACAAACGCGGGAATCATCAACACCCGCAACACTGTAAGCTTGTTTGGTAAGTTCATAGGCGACCTCTCAAATTACAGATATTATAGCTATAATTTGACGGGCGAACACAGTTCGCCCCTACTGACAAATAAACACATCGTTTATTACTTTATACTCCCCACCAAATCGTACCCCTCGGCGCCGGTAATCTCTACTGTAACAAAACTCCCGGCTGTGGGCAAAGTGTCGGCGGTAAAGTAGACTTTGGTATCTATGTCGGGCGCGTCGGCGTGGGCGCGGCCAAAATATTCCTGCCTTTGCTTATCATGCCCCTCGCAGAGCACTTCTAACGTTTGGCCGGTCATGCCAGCGGCAATTTCCAGGGCTATACCCGCCTGGGTTTCCATAATGATGTCGGCGCGGCGGCGCTTTGTCTCTTCGTCCAATTGGTCGGTTCGCTCGCCGGCGGGGGTGCCCTCCTCCTGAGAATAAGCAAAGCAGCCAAGGCGCTCGAACCGGGCAGCCTGCACAAACTCGCAAAGCTGGGTGAACTCTTCCTCGCTCTCCCCGGGAAAACCGGCTATAAGAGTGGTGCGCAGGACCACACCCGGTATCATGCGGCGGATTTTCTCCAGCAGCCCAAGCAGGGAAGAGGCGTCGCCGCTGCGGTTCATCTCCCGCAGGACTTTACCGACACCGTGCTGTACCGGCAGGTCAATGTACTTGACTATCTTGGGCTGGGCAGCCATGGTCTCCAGCAGCTCGTCGGTCATACGGTCGGGGTAACAGTAGAGCAAGCGGAGCCAGCGCAGGCCATCTATCTTGCAAAGTTCTCGTAGCAGTTCTGGCAGGGCAAGTCGGCCGTAGATGTCTTCGCCGTACCTGGTAGTGTCCTGGGCCACGAGATTGAGCTCAACCGCACCTGCCTCGATTAGCCGGCGGGCCTCGGCCAGAATCTTCTCCTTTGGCCGGCTGCGAAACCGCCCGCGAATATCGGGAATAGCGCAAAAGCTGCATCGGTTATCGCACCCCTCGGCTATTTTGAGGTAGACGCTGTAAGCAGGGCCTGTCAGCATCCGGCTCCCCTCAAATGGTAGCTCTTCGCGCTCGCCAAATGCGAAATAACGCTCACCGCGCATTAGAGCCTCCACTGCCCGGACAATTTCGCCGTTGCCGCCTATGCCCAGAGCACCGTCCACTTCGGGCATTTCGCCGGCCAACTCGTCTTTGTACCGCTGTGCCAAGCAACCAGTGACCAGCAACGCGCCTACTACCCTGGCCTGTTTGAGGGCAGCAAACTCGAGTATTGTATCGATAGCCTCTTGCTTGGCGCTCTCGATGAATCCACAGGTGTTTATGATGACAACCCCGCACTCGTTTGGGTTGGGACTGATCGCATAACCAGCCTCCCGCAACGCGCCCAAAAGCAGCTGCGCGTCGATTTCGTTTTTAGCGCAGCCAAGGGATACGAGGCCGATGGTGTTGTTCATGGGTAATCCTCCAGATAGGATGGGTGTAGGGGGCGCGCACTAGGCGACCCGCCCCATTATATAGGCACCTGATTAGCCGGCCGGGACACCCGTATGTGCGTCCCCTACAAAATCTTCACTTAATCCACCGTCACATCAATATTCTTTGCCGGTGCGGACGGTGCGGCATCTGGGGTTGGTGTAGCGTCAGCAGGAACTGCAGGAGCAGGCGTGGCGGCAGCTTTGCCCAATGCCTTCTTGCCCCGAGAGACCAGCCGGTCCTTCTGCTCGGTGACAAGCGCAGCAATCTCATCGGCAAAGGCTGGGTTGTCGCGCAGGTACTGCTTAGCGTTGTCGCGGCCCTGCCAGCGGTGGTCAGTCCCGTAAGTGAACCACGCGCCACTCTTGCCTATTATTTCCAGCTGTACCGCCAAGTCCAACACCTCGCCGTCGCGGGAGATGCCCTGGCCATACATTATATCGAACTCGGCCTCCTTGAAGGGGGGCGCGACTTTATTTTTGACTACCTTAACCCGCACCCGGTTGCCGATAAGGTCGGTGCCGGATTTAAGCTTTTCGATAGAGCGGATATCCAACCGCACGGATGAATAGAACTTAAGTGCACGACCACCCGGCGTTGTTTCGGGGTTGCCGTACATCACGCCGATTTTCTCCCGCAGCTGGTTTATGAAGATGACCACGCAGTTGTTTTTTGCCACAACGCTGGTCAGCTTGCGCAGGCCCATGCTCATCAAGCGGGCTTGCTGGCCGACGTGAGTGTCGCCCATCTCACCCTCGATTTCAGCTTTGGTGACCATAGCCGCAACCGAGTCGACAACCACCACATCCACCGCGCCAGAGCGAACCAAAGCCTCGCAGATTTCCAGGGCTTGCTCGCCGGTGTCCGGCTGCGAGACCAGCAGACTGTCTATGTCCACACCCAGGGCCTTGGCGTAGATCGGGTCGAGCGCGTGCTCAACGTCTATGAATACGGCTTCGCCACCGACCTTTTGGGCCATGGCCGCCACATGCAGGGCAAGGGTGGTCTTACCCGAGCTCTCAGGCCCGAATATCTCAACTATTCTGCCTTTGGGTACACCGCCGATCCCCAGCGCTAAATCCAGAGAGAGTGAGCCGGTCGAGACAGACTCCACATTGAGTATGCTGTGCTGGCCCAGCTTCATGACCGCGCCCTTGCCAAACTGTTTTTCTATCTGGCCAAGTGCAGTCTCCAGTGCTTGGCGCTTGCCCGCCTCCGCGCTTTTGTCCGCGGCTTTTGTCTCTTTCGCCATTTTGCTCGCCCTCCCAATACTCCTGCCTTACGTTTAACCATGCCAGTTACCAATTATATACTATCCAAGCGGCAAAGGCAAGACTTTGAGAAGCGGGAATTGGCCGGCAATACACCACCTTGACTGCTCCTGGCCACTGTCAAAGGCTGAGACGTCAAAAACCGGCGCAAAAGTGGGAATACCCACCACCAATAGATAAACCGACAAATTTATAAATAAAGTCTTCCAAAACGCGGCGATTTGCAGTAAAATAGAGTGGGTGATTGTGCGCGCACAATCCCGATGACGATAAAACGTCTATAGCCGGCAAACCCTCAGTGAAAGGCGGTACGCACAGTGCAACAGTGCTTGAAAATAGAAGCGGTCGTGGCGGGGCTCGCAAGCTTTGCCACTCTGCAGAGCGGCCTCCCGGCCGTACATGAGCTGGTGGTAAATAATCCCACGCGGGAGCGGTTTGACGACCTTGTCGTCACCCTCGCCGCCCAGCCATCCTTCGCAGCCGCGTGGTCGACAAGAATCGACAGCCTCGCACCCGGGGAGAGTGCGCTTATCTTCCCCGAAGGGCTGGAACTCTCGCCCGATTACCTGGTCGGGCTCAGCCAGTCTGTGCGCGGCAGCTTTGAGGTCAGCGTCACCCAGGGCAGGCAGACACTCGCAGCCAAGAGCTTTCCCATCACCCTGCTGGGCTACGGCGCTTGGAGTGGGCTACAGGCCTTCCCCGCCAGCATTGCCTGCCATGTGCTGCCCGAGCACCCGTTAATCCACAAATTTTTGATGACCGCTACCCGGCTGCTCTCTGCGCTGCCTGAAAAATTCACCTTGTGCGGCTACGAAAACCCTCACGCTGTTCGCCCTCAGATGGCCGCGCTGTTGGCCGCCCTCGCGGGCGAGGACATCGCCGTCAGCCCGGTCTTTCCCGACTACGATATTCCCGGGCAATATATAGACGGCATAGACAACATCTTGCGGCTAAAGAGGGCCAGCGCCCTGGAGCTCTCGCTTTTCTACGCCTCTTGCCTGGAGGCCGCCGGGCTGAACCCGCTGCTGGTCTTTGACGGCGGCCGCGTTCTTGTGGGCTGCCACCTGGAGGACACCATTCTGCCCGAGGCGCTGCAAGAGGACTCCCATTACTTATCCGGGCTGATTACAGCGAGCAGCCCAAAAATCCTGCTGGTAAACCTGGCCGGCGGTATGCAGAAGGGCAACCTGCCCCTTGTAGGCGCGGGGGAGCTTTTCTCGACGCCGGGCAGCACCACAGCCATAGATATTCGCCGGGCACGCAAAAACGGCGTCACTCCGCTGCCTCCTCGCAAACTCCAGCCGGATGGCAGTTACACTCGCGCGCTCTTCCCGGTTCCGGAGGAGCAGTCCGCTCCCGACCCCATGCGCAAGTGGGAAGCCCAGCTGCTGGACATGACCACCCAAAACCCGCTGCTGGACATCTCCCGCGACACCAGTTTACAGCTTATCTGCTCCCGACCCGGCAAGCTCATTGAGTACTTGGCGGGAGGTAGCAGCTTTGACCTGCGCCCCATTCCCGATGGCTTTAAGGTTGCCCAGATGGAGGACGGCTTCCTGCCCGCTCTCCACGGCGCCGAGCTCGAGGATTATGTAACCGGCTTCTGCCGAGAAGGGCGATTGCACAGCTTCCTTGACGGTGAGACTACAGACCAGCGACTCTCCAAGCTTTTGCGACTTTCCTGCGCCGCGGCTGAGGATAGACTGCGCCCCACCCTCTACCTAGCCGCCGGACTGCTGCGCTGGTACGACAGCGCCGACTTCCAAAACCTCGGCAGACCCCGCCTGTCTCCGCTGATTTTGATTCCCGCCCAGCTCAGCCGCCTGCCGGGTGAAGACAGCTACCACCTGCGCCTTAGCCGGGGCAAGCCCATACTCAACCGGATACTCCTGCAGACGCTGCGTACACGCCTTGGCGTACAGGTGAAATCCCCAAACCTTTCGCGGATGGAGGGTGGGCTGCCGGCCTTCCAGACGATATTCACGGCTATTCGCCAGGCGGTGATAGATCGGCCCGGCTGGTCGGTAAAAGAGCACCTCTGCCTGGGGCTGTTCGACCCCGCGCCACCGCTCTTTTGGGATGACCTCAAGACCCGGCTGCCGAATATCTCGGGCAGCCCAGTGGCCCAGAGCCTGGTTAGCGGACTCTCCATGGGTGGGATATGGACAAACTCCACCCCGCAAGACGAGCTGGACGCCCGTGTGCAGCCCGACGATCTCTGCCTGCCTTTGCCCGCCGACAGCTCCCAGATGAGCGCGGTCTGCGCGGCAAGCGAGGGCGCTTCGTTCATCCTCTCCGGGCCTGCGGGTAGCGGAAAAACTCAGACCATAGTCAATATGACGGCCAGTACGCTCTACAAGGGCGGGCGGGTGCTGATAGTCTCCGGGTGTGGGGAAAGCCTGCGCAGCACCGCGGACAAACTGGATGCCATCGGGGTCGGCCCCTTCTGCCTAAACGCGTGGGAGGGCCAACCCGAAGACCTGCGCGGGGCAGCCGGGCAGCTCCTCGAGCTTGGGCGGATAAAATCCCCCGCCGACTACGAGCAGCGGGCACAGGCCCTTGCCGGTGTGCGCGCAGACCTCGCCACCCACACCCAGCAGATGCACAAGCCTGCGCCCTGCGGCTTCTCGCTCTACCAGATGATCAGCCTGCGCGAACAGAACAAACACGCCCCCGACGGCGTGAGTATCCCACCCGAACTGCCCGGGCTGCTCACCCCCGAAAACCACGACAAGTGGGCAGAAATAATAAGGGAGCTGGCCGTGGCCGCCAAGGGCTGCGGCGGGGTTGCCGACCACCCGCTCACCGCGTTTAGGAACACAAAGTTCGGCCCCTCGCTTATTCTGGGGATTGCCGGCAGCTGGCGGGATTACCGGGACGCACTGACCGCTCTTGAGGGCGCGGTGCAGCAAATTATTTGGATACTCGCGCTGCCCGAATTTGAGAGTAAGGTGCACTATATAGAGGCCGACAAGCTCTGCGAGTTTTTGCTCGAGTGCCCAACAATCCCTCTCCGATTGTACTCATGCGAAAACCTTGAGGCTGTGGGCGAGCAGCTGGAATACATCTGCGCCCTTGGGGCCGAGCGAGATACCCTGGAGGCCGAGCTGCTGCGGGACTTTTCCCCGGGAATACTCAAATTCAACGAAGAAGCTGCCAGAGAGGAGTGGCAGCACTCGCTCAGCAGCTGGGCGCTGCCGCGTGCCGCCACTCAAAAGCGACTGCTGGCTGCTATCGGCGAGCTCTACCGCAAGCCGACCTCTCTGCTGCAAAAAGACAACATACCCGAGCTGCTGGACAGGCTCACCCTATACAAAACCCGCCGAAACGAATTCGAGAGCAGAAGCCCCGCATTCGCCGAGCTGTTCGGTCCTATGTGGAAGGACGGCAGGCCAGACTACGCAGAGCTGCGAGACGCCTACAGCCAGACCCTTATACTGGACAAATTGCTGAATAGCGTTTGTGGCAATCAGCGCAACCGCACAGATAGAGCGCTCGCCTCTGGCTTCTTCATTGATCTTGAGCGCTTCAGGAACAAGCACTCTTACGCCCTCGAGCTCTACCGGGAGGCCTGGTCGGCTATCCCCGCGCTGGAGGCCGAGCTTTCCCGCCAAATGCGCGGCGGGTTCACCCATTTTACCGGTGTATCCAACTGGCTGAGTGAGATGCGCAACATGACCGCCCTCTGGCTGGAACATCAAACCCGCCTGCGGGACTGGTGCGCATACCTGGCTGTGCGGGAAAAAGCCACCACCGCGGGCATAGTCACCGCCGCCCTGGCCCTAGAAAACGGCGATATAACCGATGAAGACGCACTGCTGCCGGCTTTTCAAAAAGCGCTGTTCACCGTGCTTTGCGAGGGAATAATAGCCGAAGACGCCCTGCTGCAGACCTTCTGCGCCACCGGGATGAAGGAGGACACCCAGCGCTTTGAGCACTTGAGTGAGGACTTCACCCGAGACGCGCTGCAACAGCTCGCGCACATACTCACTGCTCGGGTCGCAAAGGCGATGGACGACCCCGACCTTGCCGACCAGGCCACCTTGCTCAAAATGGAGCTGGAGGGCGGCGGGCCTATCCCGGCGGGCGACCTTTTCCAAAAAGCACCCGAGCTTTTGGCCGAGCTGATGCCCTGTATGCTGCTCAGCCCCATTGCCGCCGCGCGGCTGGTGCCCAAGTCGCCCGCGCCGATATTCGACCTCGTTATCTTGGACGATGCGCAGACACTGCCCACCTGCGAAACTGTTGGCGTCCTCGCGCTGGGCAAAAACGTGGTGCTGGCCGGCGATGCGGCAGCGCCACAGCCCGGCCCCGGCTGGCTGGACGGCGAACCCTACCGACGCGAAGACTTTACCAGCGTGCTGGAGAGCTGCCGGGCTCTCGGCCTACCCGAAATCTCCCTGGACTGGCACTACCGCTGCCGCCACGAGAGCCTATTTGCCTTTGCGGGCAGCCGGCTTTACGGCGGGCGTGTGCGGAGCTTCCCTTCGCCGCACGCGGGAGCAAGGGTCAAAGCTGTCCGAGTGGCTGGGGCGTACGACTCAGCTACCCGCCAAAACGCAACTGAAGCTAAGGCCGTTGTAACCGAGATTGTCTCCCGGCTTCTAGATACCCAGGGTGACGTGCAGAGCATAGGTGTGCTCACTCTTTCCCAGGGGCAGCGGGAGCTCATTGAATACTTTTTGGACATCGCCCTGCGGGAGAGCAAGAAACTTGCAGCAAGTGTAAGGTCCCTGCCCGAGCCCATTTTTGTCGAGTACGCCGGGGACTACACCGGCAAAACCCGAGATACAATTCTACTCTCAGTGGGCTACGGGCCCGACCACCGGGGGGAGGTGCCCACCAGTTTCGGCCCATTGGAGGACAGCGACGGGGGAGCGCTGCTATGCCTGACCCTTGCACGGGCACGGCGAGAACTGATCTGCTACTCCTTCCTTACACCCGAGGACATCCATCCAGGGCTTATCGGATCCGGTGGGGTGGCTGCTTTGCGGTCCCTCCTGCGCTGTCTCGCCGGGGAGCCGCTACCGGTTCGCCCTGCCCAAACCGCCGCACATATAGGTGCGGTAGAGCGCGCCATCGCCGGCTTTGTCCGATCCCAGGGATTTGAGGCTTGCATGAACGTCGGCCTTTCCGGCTTTAGGGTGGACGTCGGGGTCTACCAGCCCGGCAACCCGGGGCGATATATTTTGGGCATCCTCTGCGACGGGGAGGGATACCGCTCGGCCGCCACTACATACGACCGCCTCCACCTGCGCGACGAGATGCTAACTCGAGGCGGCTGGCGGCTGCACAGGGTCTGGGCCCTCGACTTTTTGCAAAACCAGGAAAAAGAGCTCCGTCGGGTCGCGGCGGCACTTGCCCTTGCCTGCGAAGCACCCACTGAAGAGCGCGAACCGGTACCACTCTACGTCTCTCTCGACGACTTTGAACGGGAGATAGACCCGCCGCCCGAACCCGAACTCGAAGAAGTCGCGGAAACACCTGAGCTTACTGAGGAAATACCGGACACCAAAGAAGAGCTACCGGATGAAGCCGAGGCGCTGCCCACCATAGAGGAAGAAGGGCCGGAGACAGCCGATGAAGGCGAAGATATCACAGGCCTTGAAGAGATCGAGCCGGACGAGGATTCCGAAGAAGAGAAGGAACCGGTGTAGAGGACGCAACTGGGCGTCCTGCTGCTGCCACAATATTGCCGTGCAGGCAACGGAGAATTTAATGTTAAACATACACATTCTGGCGGTTGGCAAACTGGGGCAGGACTGGCTGGCGGAGGGGTGTGCCCATTACCGCCAGCTAATATCCCCGTACTTTAAGCTGCAGATAACCGAGCTGCCAGCCCACCGGCTGCCCAGCGCCCCCTCGCAGGCGCAAGTCGAAAAAGCCCTCGCGGTGGAGGGCGAGCAAATTCGAGCTAGGCTGCCCAAGGGCGGGTTTGCAATCCCCCTTTGCGTGGAGGGCGAGCAGCTCTCGTCCGAAAAGCTGGCCGCTCTGCTTGAGCGCTGCGCCGGGCAGGGACAGCCGCCGGCATTTATCATCGGCTCTTCTCACGGGCTTTGCCCTGAGTTGAAAAGACAGGCGAGCTTGCGCCTGTCGCTTTCCGACATGACGTTCCCACACCAGCTGGCTCGGGTTATGCTGCTCGAACAGATTTACCGGGGCGGGTGCATTTTGCGCGGGGGGAAGTATCATAAGTAAGAGGGTAATTTGACGATAGAACGAATTCGTTATATAATTTTTTTGACGGGAGATGCTATTAATTTTCAAAGTTATCTTTTACGAGAACAAAAATGGTGAGTCTCCCGTGGACGAAATAGACTTGCAGGTGCGGCTGGTCAGAGAGATTCTCAGCGCCCGAAAGGAGCGGGGGATGACACAGTCGGAGCTTGACGCAGTTTGCGGAGTCAACCAGACCCACATTGCGCGGATTGAGAACAGCAAAACCGACCCACAACTCTCAACAATTCTCAAAATCCTGCGCCCGCTCGGAAAGACGCTGACGGTGGTTGACCTCCCCCTGGGGATAATGCGGCACATAGATAAAAACCAAAGCGGCGGGGCAAAACCCGCCGCTTAACTATTCTGCTTTTACCCGCGTATCTTGGCCCCTAGCTTTTCAAGCGCGGCGAGTATCTCGCCCACAAAACCGTCCACCTGTTCTCCGGTGAGCGCGCTGTCCCCGGGGGTGAAGGTCAGGGTGTAAGCCATGCTCTTCTTGCCCTCGCCCAGCTGTTCGGAGCGGTAGATGTCGAACAGGCGCACCCGACTGACCTGTCCGCAAGCCCCGGTGATAGCAGCTTCGATCTCGCCGTTGGTGAGGGCCTCGTCGGCCACAAGCGCGAGGTCGCGCTCAACTTCAAGGTGAGCCGGCAGCGGGCTAAAGCGGGCTCTTGCCGGGGACGCACCCAAGAGCACACGCGCGTCCAGCTGAGCTATAAAGACTGGGCGGGCAATCTCGAAGTTTTGCTGCACCGGGTAAGCCAGCTGGCCCAAATACCCTATAACTTCGCCATTTAGCCGCAGCGCCGCTGCCCTGCCGGGATGAAGATAAGTCGGTGCTTCATCGCTGTCAAAGTTGGCTTTTTCATAGGTCAGCGCTACACCGAGGGTATCGCAAATTTGCTCGAGCGCGCCCTTGGCGCTCAGGTAGTCTTCGCCCTCGCCGAACAGGCCTAGGCAGAGCATCGGCACTTCCTCAGGCAGAGACTCGCCCGGCCGCGGAATATATTCGTTGGCAAGCTCGTACAGCCGCCCCGCGTTCACCCCGCGCTTGCAGTTGCGGGCAATTGTCTTTAGTATAGATGGGACAAGCGTGCGGCGCATTATCGTATAATTCTCACTGATTGGGTTCTCGATGGCCACCGTATCGCGGGCACGTGCGCCTGCAGGCAGGCCGAGCATGTCGAGGTCGCGTGGGGAGTGGAACGAGTAGTGTATCGTCTCGCAAAAACCCTGGCTCATGGTGGCAATGCAGAGCTTTTCTCTTACCAGCTGCTGCTCGCTCAACCCACCGGGGGTAATGGCCGCCTCGTCCATCATTGTAGGGGTGAGGTGCTCGAAGCCGTAGATGCGGATGACCTCTTCGGCCAGGCATGGGAACTCTTCGATGTCCTCCCGGTAAAAGGGCGGTGTAGCAGTGATTTCGTCGTCGCTGAGGGTAACCACAAAGTTCAGTCGCTCGAGTATTTCCCGCATAGTCGTCGCCGGCACTTCGATACCCAGGACAGCGTTTATCTTAGCAATAGTCGTGCGGATAGTCGGGTTGACTTTGTCTGGGTTCGCCCAGACGTCGACGCTACTCTCGCTGACCGCGCCAAACCCATATTTATCCATCAGGTGGAGGGCACGCTCCAGCGCGAGGGCGGGGGTGTGGTCGTCCAGCCCCTTCTCGTAGCGCTTGGAGGCGTCGCTGCTCTGGCCAAGCGAGCGCGACGTCCGCCGGATATTTGCCTTCTCAAAAACCGCCGACTCGAAGATTATCTCGGCGGTATTGTCCGCAATCCCGCTCTCAAGGCCGCCCATAACTCCAGCTAAAGCCTTGGGTTTGCTGCCGTCACAGATGAGCAGGTTCTCGGTGGTCAGGGTGTGGTCGCGCTCGTCCAGGGTGATGATTTTCTCCCCGGCGGTAGCCCGGCGTACAACGATCTCGCCGCCAGCGACCTTGCTTGCGTCAAAGGCGTGCATCGGTTGCCCAAGCTCAAGCAGAATGTAGTTGGTAACGTCCACAACGTTGCTGTGAACTCCATGCCCGCATAGCCGCAGCTTGCGCCGCATTTCAACCGGAGAAGGCCCGATTTTAACCCGCCGCACCTGCCTGCCAATATACCGCGGGCAGAGCTCGGAGTCCTGCACACTCACCTTGAGGTCGGACGGGCCACCGGTAGTTTTGTAGTCCAGCTCGAGCTCCCGCAAGGGGAGCGAAAAGGCCGCCGCAACCTCGCGGGCCATGCCGTAGACACACTGGCAGTCAGGCCGGTTGGCCGTCACGCTGATATCCATCACGCAGTCGTCCAGCCCCAGCAGCGCCTTTGCGTCCACGCCCGGCGTGGTAACCTCGGGCCCAAATATAAGAATTCCGTGCACCCCGGCGCCGTCGTACCAGTCGTCGTCGATGCCAAGTTCTTCGCCGGAGCAGAGCATCCCCTGGGATACCTGCCCGCGCAGCTGCCCGCTTGTTATCTTCACGCCGCCGCAGAGTGTGGCGCCGTCCAGCGCCACCGGCACAAAGTGTCCGGTCTTGACGTTTGTCGCGCCTGTCACAACCTGGAACTGTCCGCTTGGCCCGCAGTCCACCTGGCAGATAACCAGCTTGTCTGCGTCCGGGTGCTGGGTAATCTCGGTAATTTTACCCACCACACAGCCGGAAATTTCCGCGCCGGGATAGACGATTTCCTCCACCTCGAAGCCGGCGGAAAATAGCCGCGCCTGTAGCTCCTCCACCGGAATAGCGCTCGTGTCAACGTATTCATTTAGCCAACTCAGCGGCAATAGCATATTCTCTACCCCTTTTCCTGAATGTGAAACTTTGGCATATGCAGCGACATTGTATCATGTAAAACCATGAACATCGCCGTAAGTTCGCGGGCCAGGCAAATGTGGCCCTACAGCAAATTCCAGTGTAATCCGCCGCGCCGGGCGGCGCCTATTCCTTCTGTTGCTGTGATAGGCGATTCCCCTCTGGGAGAGGGGCTTAGGGGCTGCTCTTTCTGAAACTTACCCCAGCCTCCCTCCTAGAGGGAGGTGGCACGTAGCGCCGGAGGGAGTGCACTTTGCGTTCGCATAAATCCAAGCAACCTAAAACTGCCCAATCATCCTCAAGTCGTTATCATAAAGTATCTGAATATTCCCAATGCCATATTTTAGCATGGCCATCCTCTCGAGCCCCGCTCCGAATGCCATCCCTGAATAGACATCCGGGTCGATTCCGCAGCCGGCCAGCACCTTGCGGTTAACCACGCCGGCGCCCAAAATCTCAATCCAGCCGGTGCCTTTACAGAGGCCGCAACCCTTGCCCGAGCAGACAAAGCAGCTCACGTCCACCTCGACGCTGGGCTCGGTGAACGGGAAGTATGACGGGCGGAAGCGCACATCAACGTCCGGCTCAAATAGGGTCTTGGCAAGTGTGGTCAGCAGTCCCAACAGGTCGCAAAGGTTTATGCCTTTATCCACCACCAGACCCTCGATTTGATGGAACATGGGTGAGTGTGAGGCATCGTCGTCCCTGCGGAAAACTCGGCCGGGCACAACTACTTTAATGGGTGGCTTCTGATTTTCCATCGTGCGTATCTGCCCCGGGGAAGTGTGGGGGCGCAGCGCAACGTCCTCGCTGATATAAAATGTATCCTGCCTGTCCCGGGAGGGGTGGTTTGGCGGCACGTTCAGCGCGGTGAAGCAGTAGTTGACCAGCTCTACCTCCGGGCTCTCGACCACTTCGAAGCCAAGCCCCGCAAACACACGGCAAAGCTCAGCACGCACAAGGTTTATCGGGTGTGAGCCGCCCATCTCGCGCCCGGTACCCGGCAGGGTGACATCGATCGCCTCCTGCTTGTACCTCCGGGTGAGCTCCCATTGGGCAAGGCTGCTTTCTTTGATCCCCAGCTGCTCGGTGGCCCAGTCGCGCAGCTCGTTTATAAGCTGTCCGGCCGCCGGACGCTCCTCTTTGCTCAGCTTGCCAAGCCCCTGCATAAGCACGGAAATTTCGCCCTTCTTGCCAAGAAAGCGCCCATGTACCGCGCTTAGCTCGGTAGTGTCCTGGGCCTCCGCAATCTGGCCCGCTATCTGTGCCTTTAGCTGCTCGATTAGTTGTTGCATATAGTTGCCCCCCATATGGTGGTATCCGCTGCTACGGAATGGTTCCGTTTGTAGGGGCGCTAGCGCCCACAAGCTTTGCGGATGTATTGGCAATTGCCCCTACATCTGCCAGTTTGTCCATTTTACCCCGCAACCACGGCAGTTGTCAATCATTTATAAAAATCCCCCGGATTTTTTTACACAGCGCAGATACCCTGTGCGGCGCCACCGAAAGCTCCCGCACCCCCATCCGCAGCAGCTGCCGGGTGAAGTCGATGTTCCCGGCCAACTCTCCGCAAAGGCTTATGGGAATGCCCGCGGCCACCGCACTTTGGCAGGCCAGTTCGATCAGCCGCAGCACCGCCGGGTGTGTCTGGTCGTAGTACCGAACCACCCTGCCGCTCTGCCGGTCGGCGGCCAAAGCGTACTGGGTAAGGTCGTTGCTGCCAATGCTGAAAAAATCGGCGATGGCCGCAAGTTCGCCGCTGATTAGCGCTGCCGCAGGGGTCTCTATCATTATACCCAGCTGTACGCCTTCATTAAAAGGGAGACCCCGCTCCCACAGCTCCTGCCGAGCCCGGGCTGCGTGGCTTAGCAGCTCCCGGGCCTCCCAGAGCGCGCTCACCATCGGGAATAGTATGGCAACGTTGCCAAAAGCCGATGCGCGGTAAAGCGCTCGCAGCTGGGTGCGGAGCAGCTCCGGGTGCTCAAGACTGATCCGCCCGCCCCGCAACCCCAGGGCCGGATTCTCTTCCCACGGCAAGGGAAGATAGGCCGCAGGCTTGTCCCCACCTAGGTCAAGAGTACGCACGCAAACCCGCTTGCCACTCATATTTTCTACAATTTGTCGGTATGCATCCAACTGTTCGTCTTCGCTGGGGTAGATGGTTGCGCCAAAAAACAACAGCTCACTGCGCAGGAGCCCGACTCCGTCCGCACCTTGCCGCAGGGCGTGGGCTGCTTCCTCCACACCGCCTATGCTCGCAGTGACGGCCACAGATACACCGTCAAGTGTAACGCAGGACGTAGCAGCCTTGAGCACAGGACGCCCAGATGCGCTATTTAGCCGAGCAAATATCGCAGTTATAGATTTGTCCGGCCGGATATATACTTTGCCGGCGTTGCCGTCCACAATGGCTGGCACACCGTCCAGCTCGCGAGTTAGGCCGCTGCCCACCCCGAACACCGCAGGAACGCCGATTGCTCTTGCCAGCACCGCCGTGTGCGAGTGCTCTGCGCCCTCGGCCAGCACAATTGCCAGCAGCTTGGTTTTGTCAAGGGCAGCAAGGTGGCTGGGCAGCAGCTGCTCCGCCGCCAATATAAACGGATACTCGGGCAGCTTTGGGCTGTCGGCAGTCCCATCAAGTATGTCTATTACCCGACGGGCGGCGTCCCAAACGTCGTCAGCCCGCTGCCGGATATGCTCGCTCCCTGAGCTCTCGAGCAGCCCGGCCAACCGGCGGGCAGTCAACTCAACCGCCCGTGTGGCGCTTGCACCATCCGCCGCGATAAAATCTCGGGCAGTGTCGGCGAAGTCCGCATCCTCGAGCATCAGCCGGTGGATTTCAAGTACCTGGGCTTGTTTTGGGCCAAGCTCAACCATTGACCGGCGGGCAAGCTCGCACAGCTGGGTTATTGCCTGGGCGCGTGCCTGCTCGAGCCGGCGGGTTTCGGACTGTACGGTCAGCTCCATGCCAGGTACCGAACTTCTGTTGGCGCTCGGATACGCGCTCTGCGCAGGCCGGTAAAAATGCACCGACCCGCAGGCTGAGCCGGTCTGTACGCTCTTGCCGTGTAGGATAAGCATGTCGCAGCCTCCTTGACAGTCTGTAGCAGCGCATCTTGTGCATCTGACGAGGTTCCAGGTAACTGAGTAACCTATCCCCAGTATAAGCAAAACCATGCGTATTTTCAAGACCACAAAAATGTTTGACCGCCCCTGTCGATTCGTGGTACAATGCCCAAGTTAGGACACAGTATTATATCCAGCGGTGCCTCTATATCGGGGCCGCGAGTCATACTATACAAGGAGGCAAGCTCATGCACTGCACAAGAAAAGTTACAAACAACCTAATTTGGGTAGGCGCGAACGACCGGCGGCTGGCCATGTTTGAGGGCGTGTACTCCGTCCCGGGTGGGGTTTCGTACAACTCCTACCTTTTGCTCGACCAGAAAACCGTGCTCTTCGACACCGTGGACAAGGCCGTGCAGCATCGGTTTTTGGAAAACGTAGCCCACGGGCTGGGCGGCAGAGATCTAGACTACCTGGTCGTGCAGCATATGGAGCCCGACCACTCGGCCGGTATAAAGGAGATTCTCGACTTATACCCAGGCGTTAAGATTGTCTGCAACGCCAAGACCCTTGCGATGATTAAACAGTTCCACGACTTTGAGGTCGACTCCCGCGTGCATGTTGTCAAGGAAAACGATACGCTGGAAGCCGGCAAACACCGCCTTGAATTCTTCATGGCGCCGATGGTGCACTGGCCGGAAGTTATGGTAACTTACGACCACACCGACAAGATACTCTTTTCCGCCGACGCCTTTGGGTGCTTTGGGGCGCTAAACGGTGCGCTCTTCGCCGACGAGGTAGCTTTTGAGAGAGACTACATGGACGAGACCCGGCGCTACTACACCAACATTGTTGGCAAGTACGGCCCCCAAACAGCGGCTCTGCTGGGCAAAGCATCTGGGCTGGACATTAAAATGATCTGCCCGCTGCACGGCTTTGTCTGGCGAGAAAACCTTGGGGACATCATCTCGAAGCACGTCCTCTGGAGCAGCTATCAGCCCGAAGACCAGGGCGTGATGATTGCCTACGCGTCTATTTACGGCAACACCGAAAACGCGGCGGAAATTCTGGCCTGCAGGCTGCGGGATAGAGGCATCAAGACCCAGATGTTCGACGTCTCGGTCACACCGGCGTCCGAGATAGTGTCGGCGGCCTTCCGGTGGAGCCACCTTGTTTTTGCCTCCACGACCTATAACAACGGCATCTTCGTGACCATGGAGGCCATGCTAAGTGACCTTGTGGCACACAACATACAAAGCCGCACCGTTGCCATAATCGAGAACGGGTCGTGGGCAGCCACCAGCGGCGGACATATCCGCGCCATGCTAGAAAAGTGCAAAAACATGAATATTCTCGAGGGTATGCTCAGCGTAAAGTCCAGCGTAAAGGCCGCCCAGCTGGCGGAAATAGGCGCGATGGTAGAGGCGATAGCGGCCACATTCCCGGGCGGCGCGCGGTAACCCGGCGGCAATTGCCATTTGACGATACCTGTCGATACATGGTACAATGCTCACGGTAGAACGTGGGCATTGTACTTTATGCGCAGAAAGGGTGTCGCGCTGTGAACTTCGGTCCCGGGCGGCCAAAGCCTCCGGTTTGGCGAATTTTGCTCTACATGGTGCTGGCCACTACGGCGATGATTTTGTTTGGAGTGCTGCGGGCGCAGTTTTAAGGATATTTGACATTTAGCAAATATATGGTACGCCTTGTAAGCGCATGCCGTATAGGAAGTTCAGATTTACTTGTTAACAGATAAAAGGAGGGCTCGACATGCCGGCTAAAGTTGTAGTTGGTGTTCAGTGGGGGGATGAGGGCAAGGGCAAGGTTATCGACATACTTGCCAGCCGCTCGGATGTGGTTGTGCGCTCACAGGGCGGTAACAACGCCGGCCACACTATCAGCCACCAGGGCGAGACCTACAAGCTGGCCCTGCTGCCCTCGGGGGTGCTTTACCCCAAGGTTGATTGTTATATCGGCTGTGGTGTGGTTATAAACCCAGCCACTTTGCTTGGCGAAATCGATGCTATCACCGCGCGGGGGGTCTCCTGCGACCGGCTGAGGATTGACCCCAGGGCCCATGTCGTCATGCCTTGGCATATCACCCTTGACGGGCTTAGCGAGGACGGCCTTGGCAAAGATAAGATCGGCACCACTCGCCGGGGCATCGGACCCTGCTATATGGATAAAGCGGAGCGTGTCGGCCTGCGTATGCACGAGCTATGCGACCCCACCCTTCTCAGGCAGAAGATACAGGCGGTGGGCACACGCAAAAACCAGCTGCTAAGCGACTTCTATGGTTGCCAGCCCCTTGACCTGTGGGAAATTACCGCCGAATTTGAGGAGTACGGCAAACGGCTGCGCCCCTACCTCAGCGATGTTTCCGACCTTACCTGGCAGGCGCTGCAGGACGGCAAGAATGTGTTGTTTGAGGGCGCCCAGGGTACCCTGCTCGACCTTGACTTGGGCACTTATCCCTACGTGACCAGCTCCAACCCGGTCTCGGGCGGGGTCTGCGTGGGCACTGGCATTGGCCCCACCGCAATAAATGAAGTGCTGGGCGTGGCAAAGGCCTACACGACCCGTGTCGGCGGCGGACCTTTCCCCACCGAGCTCTTCGATGAAGTCGGCAACACTATTCGCGATGTTGGACACGAGTACGGCACTAATACCGGCCGCCCGCGCAGGGTGGGTTGGTTCGATGCGGTAATCGCCCGATACGGGGTACGTGTCAACGGCCTGACCGGTCTTATTGTCAACAAGCTGGATACTCTAAGCGGTATCTCTACCCTAAAGGTATGCACCGCCTACGAGACCCAGGATGGGCAGCGGCTGACCAGCTTCCCGGCAGCTATCGAGCAACTGGAACTCTGCCGCCCAGTCTACGCCGAGCTGCCAGGCTTTAGTGAGGACATCTCCGGCTGCCGCACCTTTGCGGAACTGCCACGCGCTTGCCGGGAATACATCGCTTTCCTGGAAGAGACCGCAGGCTGCCCGATAGTAATGGTCGGGGTGGGTCCGGGCCGCGAGCAGATGTGCGTTAAATAGGGAATTATGCCTACATTACCCCGTCTCTGACTAACCATCATACATTCATACAGAAAAAGCTCCCCGCCTCGGGGAGCTTTTTGCGTATACCCATCCCTCACCCGATGAGCTCTTCCCGGTGAAGGTCGTAGAATTTTTGGCTCAGCGGCTTTGGTCGGCGCAGCTCCGCGAGCTTGTCCACGTTAAATCGTTGTGTCATAGGCTTTTTGAGGCTGGGCGGGCTGAGAAATCCGTCCCGTTGTTGAGTGAGCTGTGTCGGCGCGCTCACACAGCTAAACTGGTTGCTCACCGCAATTACGTAGCACCCGGCCAGCTGGGCGGCGTTCCAGGCGCCGGTAAGAACCATATGGCTGGCGTAGTCATCCTTGCCGATGGTCTGGGAGCAGACTATAATCTGCGCGCCCATGCCGGCGGCTATCCGGGCGACTTCGGGGCGGTAGACATCTGTATCTACGCAAAGGAATACGCCGCCGTGCTCAGTGGGGAAGACCTCAGCCGCTGTGGAGCGCTCGGCCTGCCTGTGAAAGACCGGGCCGTCGAATACCCCTCGTTGGGCGCCAACCACCTTGCCCTGCGGCGAGACCAGTCCCATGCACTGGTAGCCTAGCAAGATAAACCGCTCAGGGACAAGCCATGCCTCGTAGTGGGCGGCATACTTGCAGCATCGGCGCAGGTAATCTTTGGTGTGCTGCTCGGGTATTGGGTTTCCGCTTTCCCCGGCGAAGACGACGAAGTTGCTCTCCCAGGCAGGGGAGGTAAAAGGCTCGCCAATGCTCAGCGCGAGTTCGGTCATTGTGTTCACCACCTTTGCTATAGATGCCGCACGCTGGGCGGCACGCAAATTCAACACCCACGCCTCGCCATAGAGGCACCTATCACGCAATAGGTGCAAGCACCCTATAGTGCGCGCCCTATAACATCGTAGAGGCGGGCTTCCATGCCCGACCACCCACAACAGAATGCAAACGTTGGGTTGTGACGGTATGGCAGGGATGGAACCCTGCCCCTCAGCCTACCGAATGCTTCCTACTTAACAATCTCCGCGTAAACCTCGCCCACCACAAGGGCCGCCTGGGCCTCATCGGTGTCGATGTGCATTGCGGTGTTGAAGCTCTCGCTTACCCGCACAACCACGTCGTCGAATATCAGCGAGCGCCCGTGGGTGTTTATCTTTGTCTTTACGACTTCCTTATCCTTTACTCCGAACTTGGCGGCGTCTTGGGGGGTGGTGTGTATGTGGCGCTTGGCGGCGATAAGCCCCTCTTTTAGCTCAACTTTGCCGGCGGGGCCAACTATGGTGCACCCGGACGAGCCCTCGAGCACACCGGATTCCCGCACAGGGACAGTAATGCCGAGGGCGCGCGCGTCGGTCAGGGAGACCTCTACCTGTGTCACCGGGCGCAACGGACCGAGCACAGAGACACCTTTAATCGAGCTTTTGGGCCCGACTATCTCTACGCGCTCCTCGCAGACATACTGCCCCGGCTGGCTGAGCTCCCTGCGGTTGTGGAGCTGTGCGTCCGCACCGAACAGCGTCTCTAAATCCTGCTGGCACAGGTGCAGGTGCCGCGCCGAGACTTCTACTAGAATTTTGTCGCTCATATGTTAATCCTCCTTGTTTTTTCGACTTTATTTTACCCTATGGCGTGGGAAAATGCAAGGGTTTTGGCTTGCGGGGCGGATTATCGCGGGCGTTGTTGTCGGGTCAGGGTTCCATCCCCGACCGCTCAGGTTTACCGGAGCGCCTCAGACATTCTGTTAGGTCAAGCTTTTTAAATTCAAGGTCAAGACCAAATTATAAATCAGCCTGCGGGCTGGGACTTTTGTGCCGCTCATGCCGCGGGACGATTGCTATCGTACAATAAATCCCGTTAAAGTCGGGGATGGAACTCCGACCCTACGGCGACGGGTTCGCAACACAATCAAAATAAAAAACTGCCAAATCTTCGCAATGCCCCCGGCAAATAATTGGCGGCCACGCTGCGAACAATACCTGCAAATATTTTGTGCAGGGAGTGAATCGTACGGTGGAAAACCTAACCAACCAAGCCTACACCGAGATGGTCAAAAAGGCATCGCCCCCGAGCAAGAGCGCAAAGAACATACCTATGGCGTTTTTGTTTGGCGGGCTTATCTGCGCTTTGGGGCACTTTTTTATCCAGATGTTCAAGCAGGCGGGGCTGAGCGACGAAATTGCCTTTCCCGCAGGGAGCATCGCTCTCATCTTTTTGGCGGTGCTGCTGACCGGGCTGGGCGTCTACGACAAGCTGGCCCGCCATGGGGGCGGGGGCACCCTTGTGCCTATAACCGGCTTTGCCAACGCCATCGCCGCCCCCGCTCTCGAGTTCAAGAGCGAAGGGTATGTTCTCGGCCTTGGGGCAAAGATGTTCAGTGTCGCGGGGCCGGTGATAGTCTACGGCGTCGCTTCCGGAATAATCTACGGGGTGATAATTTACTTGATGGGCGCATATTAGGCCAATGTAGGAAATTACGCCCATATCGGCCTATTAAAGCCGGGACGATGTGGGCATCGTCCCCTACATGGCGAATGGAGGGTCAACATGCCAACACACACAGGCAACTACACAATCACTATGGAGCGCTGCCCAAGCCTTTTGGGGTTTGCGGCCGTGGGCTCTAAAAAGGAAGCCGATGGGCCAATCGGCAATAACTTTGACATCATCAGCAGCGATGCGCTCTTTGGCCAGAAGAGCTGGGAACTTGCGGAGGGCCAGATGCAAAAGGTTGCCGCTGAAAAAGCATTGTCAAAGGCTTCGCTCAGCCCGGGCGATATCGGAATGCTGTTTGCGGGTGACCTCTTAAACCAAATAACCGCCAGCCACTACGGTCTGCGGGAGCTGGGTATACCGTTTATGGGGCTGTACGGCGCCTGTTCGACCATGAGCCAGGGGCTGATTCTCGCCGCCATGATGGTCGAGGGCGGCTTCGCCGGAAAGTCTATGGCGGTCACTTCATCGCATTTTTGTTCTGCAGAGCGGCAGTACCGCTTCCCGCTGGAGTACGGCGGCACCCGCACGCCCACCGCCCAGTGGACAGCCACCGCTGCCGGCGCGGTCATTGTTGGTGAAAGCCCAAGCCCGCCATATGTGCGCAGTGTCTGCATAGGCTCTATCGAGAACAAGGATGTGAAGGACCTGAGCAACATGGGCGCGGCCATGGCTCCGGCGGCTGCACTCACTTTGGGCCGATTCTTCAAGGACACCTGCACCGGCCCGGACAATTACGACGTTATACTGACCGGCGACCTCGGTGAGATCGGCGGCACACTCCTTGCCCAGCTTATGGAGCGCGATGGCTACAAGCTTAATGGTAAGCACGCCGACTGCGGGCTGATTCTCTTCGACAAAGAGGCCCAGGACACAGGCGCCGGAGGAAGCGGGTGCGGGTGCGCGGCAGCTGTGCTCTGCGCCTACCTGCTACCGAGAATGCGCGCCGGCAAAATAAATGAGGTACTGTTCATGGCTACAGGGGCGCTCATGTCGCCCACCAGTGTGCAGCAGGGACAGGATATTCCGGGGATCGCGCATCTTGTGCACCTTTCTACCAAAAAGAGCGGAAGGCCTGAGGTTAGTTAGCGGTATTTGTAGGGCACAGTACCTACATCGTACCGGCTAATTCCACACACGACTGTTGTAGGGGCCGCGCCCCTGCGCGGCCCGCTAATTTCCAGTGACGTTCCATTGTTGGTGCTGAAGTTCCGGGGGCTCAGGTCAAGTTCAAGGGCTTAATATTAATCAGCCTACGGGCTGAGCATTCGGAGCAAACTTTGAACCGGTAGGTTGGATTTTGGCCGTTGGCTGACGACAAACCTCCCCAGCTGCTATGCGAGCCCGGGCTTAGAATAAGGAGTTTTCGCGGCGAGGTGTTAGCTGTTGACTGTGCCACTATTGACAAAACAGGAGCTCGTAAGAATAATACACCAACAAACTTTCTAGTTTTCGCTCACCTGTCCGTATAGTGGGGGATGAGGCGGTCTTTGCCACTGCCACATGCCTTTGGCGTGGCAGTTGGGAGTTGTCTGCGACTGAACTTGGAGCAGACCTGGTCCTCCCCCAGTCGCCTTTCTTTTGCTTACTTCTTCTTTGGCGAAACAAAGAAAAGTAAGTGCCTCCGCGGCACGAGCGGTACAATAATCCCAGCCCACAGGCTGATTCTATATTGGGTTTTGAACTTGGCCGGTCGTGGATGGAACCCAGACTATACAGCGCCAGTTGGGGCAAATCACGGGGAACCGATGTAAACCTGCGGGCGGAAGAATCCAGCCCCTACAGCGTTAGGTTTGTCGGAAGAGGCGGGCCGCACAAGGGCGCGGCCCCTACAACGATGGGACCCACGGTAAACCTAGGCGGCATAAAAACAAAAAACAGACCATACAACAACGGGTTTGCGGTAAACCGAGGGCGATTAAAAATCGCCCCTACAACGACAGGTTTGCAGCGACAACACAAAGGCCCTTGGCACCAAAACCAGCTACAAAAACTAAAGCCGCCCAACATGGCGGAACACATAGGAGGACTTCAATAATGGAAATATTCTGGGAATACGCCAAAGCATTTTTGGTCGGCGGTCTTATCTGCGCTATTGGTCAGGTGCTGATTGACTACACAAAGCTTACTCCCGCGCGGATTCTGGTTAGCTTTGTGGTGCTGGGTGTGGTTCTTGGGGCTGTGGGAGTTTACCAGCCGCTGGTTGAATGGGCCGGGGGCGGTGCGAGCGTCCCCCTGACCGGCTGGGGGAACACTATCGCCCAAGGAACCAAGGATGCTATCCGCGAGAAGGGGCTGTACGGCATACTCAGCGGCGGGTTGGGTATTTCGGCGGCGGGCGTAGCCGCGGCGATATTCTTCGGACTGGCGGCAGGAGTGGTGTTTAAGCCTAAAGAAAAGTAGCAGCAATATAGAATTTCCAAATTCCCCCATGCGTGCCAAACAATTTCCCCGCACTCAGGCTTGTAAAGCGTGCATGCACGGACAAACTATTACCGTGCCAGCTTGCGCCGCGTCAAAAAATGCCTATCACGTTTTTTGCCTTAACCCACACGCTTGGGTGAGAAGCAGCGCTGCGGGCACAAAGTAATCGCAATAAAGGGAGGAATTTACCATGGCCAACTTGACTGCCAAGGAGCTTTCCGCCATCGGGGATCACCTCGCCGCGGAAGATAATCTCGTCCGCAAGTACCGCATGTACGCCGGCACTACCCAGGACCCGCAGATAAAGCAAAAGTGCGAGGAAATCGCACAGCGCCATCAAAATCACTTCAACACCCTTATGGGTCACTTGAGCTAGGGAGGGGAATAGAAATGATTAATCAACAATCGTCTTTTAGCGACAAGCATATCATGACCGACTTGCTTTCCAGCCAGAAGTTTGAAACGGGCGGTTACAACACCTCTGCCAACGAGTGCGCGTGCCCCTGCCTGAGAAGTGATATAATGAATATCCTCAATGAGGAGCACCAAATTCAAAGCGAAATATTTGGCGAGATGCAAAAGCGCGGCTGGTACCCCACCGAAGCTGCAGACCAAAGCAAGATCAACCAAGTAAAGCAGAAGTTCGCGGGCGGCGCGTAGGGGTTAAAATAGCTTCCACGTAATTTCCAAGAACTTCGACGATACAGTCGCCGGTGCCCAAAAGGGTGCCGGTGATTTTTTTGTTTCACAATTTTATTCGCAGCCATAAAAACCACCGGGCCTGCTTAACGAGTTCCACCTTCTCTATATTATAGCAAAATAGTTAAGCTGAAAACATTATTGACACCACAATGACAGCCACCTAAACAAACAATCTCAAGAACATGAGGCACCATGGCAAAATAAGCGCGAAATAAACGCAGACCCTGCAATACCTTGTTATTTTGTGTGCAAGCTTATTGACTGCCCCCTCTCATTTGGCGTATAATGGAAGCTGCAACTATTAATCACGCGGCGCCGTGTAAAAGGGGGCCTTGGCTTTGGCAGCTTTGGATATCGGCATTGACCTTGGCACTTGTAACATATATGCCGTTGACCACGGCGGGAAGACCGTTCTGCGGGAACCCTCGGTGGTGGCGCTTGACAAGCGTTCCGGCAAAGTGATCGGCGCCGGCAGCGCGGTCTTGGATATGGTAGGCAAAGTGCCCGGTCATATCGAGGTTGTGCACCCCCTGCGAGACGGCGTCATCAGCGATTTTAGCATGACCGAAGTGCTGATAAAGCACCTGCTCAAAAAGATAACCAACAACCAGCTGCTCAAGCCCCGGGTCTGCCTGTGCGTGCCCTCGGCCATTACAGGTGTGGAGGTTCAAGCGGTTATAGACGCCACAATGTCCGCCGGAGCGCGCAAGGTTTACCTCATCGAGGAGCCGGTGGCCGCAGCTATCGGCGCGGGGATTGATCTCAGCCTTCCCTACGGGAACATGATAGTAGATGTGGGTGGCGGTACCTGCGATATTGCCGTGCTCTCACTAAACGGAATAGTCTGCAAGGCCTCGCTAAAAGTAGCCGGCCACGCCTTCGATGAGGCGTTTATAAAATACGCGAGACAGCGGCACAACCTACTTATCGGGGTGCCCACCGCAGAGCGAATCAAAATGGAGGCCGGCGCGGTCTGCGCTGGGTTCGAGCCCGCAACCGCTTATGCTAAAGGCCGGGATCTCGTCTCCGGGCTGCCAAAGAAGATTACCATAACAAGGGAAGACACCATAAGCGCACTCTCTGAGCCCATGAGCCAGATTTTGCGGGCCATTGTAAGCGTTTTGGAAAGAACCCCGCCCGAGCTGGCGGCGGACATTCGCACCGGCGGGATAGTGCTAACCGGCGGCGGCGCTCTGATAACCGGCTTTGCGGCGGCGGTAGAGCGCAGAACAAGCATACCCGCCCGCCTGGCCCCCGACCCGGAGCGCTGCGTGGCCATGGGTACCGCCAAGAGCTTCGACTACTTAGACACGCTCTACGACGGCTTTGTTACAACTAGGGGAGCGGCACGATAAATGCAGAAGTAGTTGCCAACAAAAAACTACACGGTCAAGACACATAACAAGGCGCGGAATGTAGATTCCGCGCCTTGTTTAAAGTTGTCCGCAGACCCTTATAGAGGATACCCCCAATTCAGAAAAGTAGTATCGTAATTGCTTTTCGCTTTTACAGGGCGTAATCCAAAATCTGCACCGGCTGCGTGGCGAAAATTGCTTGCGGTGGAAAACCTGCGAAAATCTTGCAATACTGCCGCAAATATGGTACACTGTAATGCATATTCGTCAATTTTTTATGATGACAGCGTATATTTAGAAGGGAGTTACATATATGCCGTTAGGATCAATCGGTAGAGGCCTTGGAATGGGCGTTGGAATGGGAGTTGGGCAACCGTTGGGCAACCAGCTGGCAAATAAACTGTTCGGCGGCCTGGGCGGTGGTCAAGGCGGCGGGGTGCAGTGCCAGAGCTGCGGCACCGTTAACCAAGATGGTATGAGGTTTTGCGGCGGCTGCGGCGTGGAAGTAGTTGTGCAAGTGGCACAGGGCCCCGCAAATGGCATCCAGTGTGGATGCGGCACCATTAACGAAACGGGCAGAAAGTTCTGCAGCGGATGCGGCAATAATATTGAGGCGCTGGCTGCTCCGGCAAACGGCATAGCGTGCAGCTGTGGCGCTGTCAACGAAGAGGGCCGCAAGTTCTGCAGCGGCTGTGGCAGTAAGCTTGAAGCGCCCCCGGCTGCAGCGGCTGGTATAGCCTGCGCCAGCTGCGGGGAAGTAAACGAGCCAGACAAGAAGTTCTGCGGCTCTTGCGGCAGCAAGCTGGAAACCCCTGTGGAGACCCCAACAGCCTGCAGCAAGTGCGGAGCCCAGCTGGAAGACGGTAAAAAATTCTGTGGTGAGTGCGGCAACAAAGTCTAAAACTTTTGATAATATGGAGGGTACATAGTGTCGGAACAACAAACAACGAAAAAGTTTACTTCTAAACAGCTGTGGACCATGACAATGCCCTTTGTTGTGGCAAAGCTGACAATAAGGCTAATAGGCATACTTGTCGGCGTCGTGATTATGGCCATAGCCCTGTTTATATTCAACAGGAGCCCAGCGGTAGGCTTTTTCGCCATCATTTTTGGCTTTAGTGCTGCAATAGGTGCGTATGGCTTTATTGTGCGGGTCTTTGGCTTCGCGGCAAGAGTAGGCCATGTAGCCGTGCTGACGGAAACTATAAAAACCGGGCAGCTGCCGCAAAACCAGATTACATACGGCAAAAACATAGTAGTTTCTAAGTTTGCCACCGCCGGCGCTTTCTTTGTACTAAACGCGCTGATAGACAGGGCGGTAAAGCAGCTTCAAGGGACACTGGGTTCTGCTATGTCCGCTTTAGGCGGTCTTGGCATGGGCGGCGTGGTAAAGTTCGCCCAAAAGTTTGTCGGCATGGCGCTCAAGTTCGTGGACGAGTGCATTATAGGCTGGATATTCTACAACGATGACAAACAGCAATCCACAACAAAGGGCGCTGTTGACGGCATTGTTATCTACTTCCAAAACTGGAAGGCGATACTGGGCGGCGCACTGAAGACCACGGCTTTGAGCACGCTGTTCATAATTGTGTTTGGGCTAGTGCTGTTTGGGCTGTTTTCATGGATTCTAAGCTTCGTTGACGGCTTTTGGGGAGCGCTTGCCTTCTTCCTCGGCATTATGCTTGCCATTACAGTAAAGAGGGCCTTGCTGGACAGCTGGACAATGATCAGCATGCTCAATGCATACATGCAAGTAGCGCCTACAACCCAGATTCAGTTTGACGTATACGGCAAGCTCGCGGCACTCTCGCCTTCCTTTAGGAAGATGCGCGACCAGGCAAGCGCCGAAATCCCGCAAGGGCCTCCAGCTGGCGCCCAGGGTTTTAGACAGACTGGGGCAGGGACTCAAGGTTTTGGAGCACAACAAAGACCGGCAGCCGCGCCAAGCGGCCCGGTGTTCTGCGGTGAGTGCGGAGCCAAGAACGCGCCCGGCACCCAGTTTTGCGGCGAGTGCGGTAAAAAGGTTTAGCTCTACCGGCATAACCCACAATAGTAAACCCTCCTGTTGTAGCGCGGCTGCGCGACAGGAGGGTTTTAGGTAGGGAGACATTTATGGGGCGTTTGCGGCGGGTACTGACGATAGGGTTTATACTAACATTTTTATTCAGCGTTACCCAGGGATTTTTGTTTGGCTTTGGTCTGGCGCTGCCATTTATAGCTGCGTCTCTCGCGGGGGGCTTGGTTTGCTTAAAATGGGATACTTCCTTGCGAATTTGGCTGGGCCTGCGAAAACACCTCTGGGGTCGAGTCACAACTAACGCGCTGGCTGTACTAGTCGCCGCCGCTATAGTTGCCTGCACAGTGATCTCGGGTCTTATGCTCAGCGCTATGAGGGTACCGCCGCCTACCGGCGATACAACAGTAATCGTGCTGGGTGCTCGGGTGCGGGGCTATACCCCATCCCTCGTGCTACAGCTGCGCATAGAGGCGGCGCTCGCCTACCTGGACGCAAACCCCGAAGCGTCAGCGATTCTGTCGGGCGGGTTGGGTGAGAGCGCATATATATCCGAGGCCGAAGCCATGAAGCGCTGGCTGGTGGCAAACGGTGTCTGCGATAGTAGGCTGTTTCTTGAAGAGCGCTCGACCAACACGCACGAGAACATTATGTTTTCCCAGGCAATAATCGCGGAGCACGGTCTGTCGCAAAGCGTGGTAATCGCAACCGACGGGTTCCATATGTTCCGCGCGCATACTCACGCGAGGCGGGCGGGGCTGGAGCCGAGTAGCGCACCCTCGCGGACGCCACTGCGGTTGCTGCCGTTTTATTGGGCAAGAGAGATCGCAGCGATTTTGGTGGGGGTGGTGTAGGGCGGCGAGACAGCTTGAGCATCGCAAGACATTGCAGCTATATCACAACAGCCTTGCACAACACGCCAATCTCTTCCAAACGCTTCCGCTCAGCCTTAATATCTTGTAATGCAAAATGTGGTTTAATGCGCCTGACATTCTCATCAAGCTCTTCCATATCCCAGCCATTTTCATGGTAGGCCATATACAGATATACTATAGTTGATGCAAGCTCCCAGTCTTTCGCATGATACTTGCCAAAGTTTTGGGATATTTCATCAAGCGCATCAACATACACAGATAATTCAGATATCGTATCACCCTTTGCGACTATCTCATATCCCATGAATCCGTTGTAATTCTTTGGCCGAACATCAATCAATTTTTCCCTTTTGGCACTATCCACAGCCACCAAAACATCTTCATCATATGGCCCATAGTTATAAATATCAAAGTCGTAACCCAATGGCACCTTGTAAACTTGCTGTAAAAAATACATGGATTTCATCATGCCGGTTTTGCCAATACCGCTAATTTTGTTTGCGACTGCACAAACTACGTTGCTGCGCAACTGAGACTTATCCATGACTTTTCTCCTTTGTCTTCTTTTTTCTTGGTAGATAAAGTGCCAACATACTGGGGGGAGGGTCTATGAGAGATGTTACAAGTTTTGACTTTTCTTCAAGGTTAACGAGCATCCCGCTTTCTTCAAGTATTTGAATTCCCTCTGGTTTATACCATTGTTTTGCTTTCTTGTCTCCTTGATATATTTTACCAAGATTATACACATAGTGTTCTTTGCTTTTATATTTGGCTTCATACCCAGTGAATTTTCTTATGTCATCGTTCGATGGTGGGTTACTTGATTCATATTCAAGTTTATAGTGTTGGCGATTTTTGAGTATTTTACAATGCTTTCCGCTTAAATTGGAGTTAATTGCGCCCAAAACCGTCCAGTCGTCAAGGCGCATATAATTGTCTATTTGCGTTGGCGGTGGGAAAACAGCCCCCTCGCATTCAAGTAGCGGCAATACTTCCTTTAACGCCTCGACCACATGATAGTCATAAATTCTGCGCACTTTATGATAGTATACCTGGCTAAACATGTGATATCTTGCGATAACAAGGCTTTCGGCTACCTGAAGGCCTTTATACGAAATGGCAAATACCAGAGTTCCACCTTCGCCATTTGTCAGCGCTACGCTGTTAATTAAGCGCCACATATCGTACCTACCGTAATCCACACCGGTGTGAATAGAATCTCTCAACAGATAGTCCGCGCGGTCAGCGTCAAGCTGACCGGAAATAATAGGCTTCAGCGAAAAATGTAGCCCGCCAGCACCGCGCACGCTTTTTTTGCCAAGCAGTGATGTCACATCGTTCACACTTATTTTCGAGCACCCTTTTGGTTCTTCACTTCGCTCTATAATTTTTTTGAAATATTCTTCAATGGCCGCTATGCTGTAATCTTCGTGTTCATATCGCTCGTCTTTATCTTGATTCCGGTATGGCATGAGCTCCTCGCCCGAATGAGAAAAAGGAGCATGACCAACATCGTGCAAAAGAGCCGCGAGGCGAATTATCTTTCTAGCTCTCACTATTTCTTTTTCAAAGTCAACCACGTCGTCTACGCCATGCAAATAGCATTTAAGCACATCTCCATATTTTTCTACAATATGGTTGTACATATATGTAGCCATTTGCATTACACCAAGCGAATGCTCGAAGCGAGTGTGGCAGGCACCTGGGTAGAGCATATCTGTAAAAGCCAGCTGCCGTATGCGACGCAAACGTTGAAATATCGGATGGTCGATGATTTCAAGCTCTTGCTCATCAAGCTCAATAAATCCATAAATCACGTCACGGATTCGTTTTTTTGTTGCCACTAATCACCGCCTCCATTTGTACCAAGTATAATTTATGATAATGCAAAATGTCAAGAAAAGATGTATGTGTTTGAATATAAAAGTAAATTTTTTTGGAAATCTCAGGCATAATTGCCCTCCACCCGGTTCAAACTATGGTTGGAGGTGCATGTACACATGAGTAGTTTAAAGTTCTCAAGAGGAAAATTCGCGCGGTTTATCTCATCCAAAGGCTTTTACGGGGCCCTGGCAGTCTGCCTTGTCGGGGCCGGTATAGCTACCTACATGGCGGTAGACCGCACCATCAACGTG
>WRAV01000024.1 GCA_009780025.1 Oscillospiraceae bacterium
ATTATACGATATTCGAGCTTTTTGACGTGTGTGAATGTTCTTTTCATGGCAATGCCCCCTGTGTAGTATTATCCTACATCAGGGGGCTTCTTGTCTATTGTCCGTTTTTATTGGTTCAGTTCAGTTTCGGGGGCCTTTTGGGTCTCGGGCAAGGTCAAACCACCCATACCACCCGTCCCATGAATTTCCTCGGCTGTCTCAAGCGGCCGGGTAAGCGGACCCTCGGCCCCCCTGCCAACAGGGATATCCCAACCTATGAACGAGAGCAGCTGTAGGGCGTTTTGGGTGGTATGCTCAAGTGCGACATTCCCGGCCACCGTGGTTACGGCCTTTATGTCAAAGTGCTCAATCTGCCGTGCCAAAAGCAGAGCGGCTATATCGTCAACGCCGGGGTCGCAGTCGATTATTACAGGGATTTTAGGCATTCCTTTCGCCTCCTCCCCGGTACTTAGCCACAGCTTCAACAATCAAATCCACAAAAGCCGCACGGTCAACATCCATTATAGCCTTGACGTTTGGTGTCCGCCCCGCCCTGCCAAAGAAATCACCGACCGTAGCCCCGCGGCAGTATTCCCCCTGCGTCTCTACTTGTACGTAGACTTCGCGGATGGTGAGGATTTCAGGCTGTATCAGCGCCACAATAGCCACCGCGTCGTGGAGCGGCGCACCGGAATATCCCAGCTTCTTGTGGAACTGGTAGAAGTATTCCAGCCAGTCGGCCACGATTGTCGCGACCTTGCCGCCGACAGCGCGCACACGCCCAAAGTCATCCGGTCTGAGGTAAGCTTTTTCGGTAACATCCAGCCCCGCCATTGTGATGGGCAGACCGCTCTCGAAAACAATTGCGGCGGCCTCCGGGTCGACCAAGATATTGAACTCCGCCGCCGGGGTCCAGTTACCCATAAGCAGCCCGCCACCCATCATAGAAACGCCCGCTATCTTTGCCTTTAGTTCGGGGTAGGCCAGCAGCAATCCGGCAATATTGGTCAGCGGGCCGATAGGAACAAGCATAACCGGCTTTGCGCTCTCGCCCAGCAGTTTTGCCATAAGCTCTATGGCACCAAGGCCGCAGAGCCCAACTTTCGGCTCGGGCAGCTTAGGGCCATCCAGACCCGAGTCACCATGTACCGACGCCGCTGTAAACATCTCGCCAACAATCGGCCGCTGGGCACCCTGAGCCAGTGGTATATCCCGCACGCCCAACAGGGTCATTATCTGCAACATATTGCGGGTAGTCCGCGCGATGGGAGCATTGCCGGAAACCGTGCTAACCCCTAAAATCTCCAGCTCCGGCCAGGCAAAGGCCAACACCCAGGCAATGGCATCGTCATGACCGGGGTCACCGTCTAAGATTATTGGCGTCCTATCCTTGCTCAAGCTAACACCTCCCCCTTTATGCGTTGGTTGCTGTCTGGGCCCGCGCCTTGCGAGCGCGCTTTACCTTGCCTATTGTCCGCGCCGCGTAAAGAGAGAGCCCAATTATCGTAATAACATACGGAATCGTAGCTACCAGCTGGGATGGCAATGCCGTGCCCTGCATATGGTGGCTAAGCGCGTCCGCCGCACCAAACAGCAGCGAAGATAGCATTGCGCCCAGCGGCTCTCCACGACCCATCGCCTGGGCGGCAAGAGCAATAAATCCGCGCCCGGCCACCATATCGGTGGTAAAGCCCCGGGAGTAGAACATCGACATGTAAGCCCCGCCCAGGCCCGCTAAAAAGCCCGAGATGCCCAGGGCGATATACTTGACCTTGCGCACACTCATCCCGACCGAATCGGCGGCGTGTGGGTTCTCACCCACCGCGCGGATATTCAGCCCCAGCGGCGTTTTGTAGAGGAGCACAAACACCAGAAAAACACAGAGCAGCGCGACATAAGTGAGGATCGACTGCCGGGCGAATGCACCCAGCACCGGGATTCCCTCCAAGAAGTGCATTTCCAAGGCAGGTATCATCCGGCTATCAAGAGCCGCCGAATTTCCCCGAAGCCCGGTAAACATGAAGAGCAGAAAAATCGTCCCCCCTGCCCCCAGCATGTTGACCGCGATGCCGGAGAGAATTATGTCGGTACCCAGCTTGAGCGAAAACCAACCCATCATTAGGCCTATGAGCACACCAACCAGCCCCGCGCCCACCACGCCAACAAACGCACTCTGAGTCCAGGCACTGAAAATTACGCCGAAGAGCGCCCCCAGCATCATGATACCCTCAAGCCCGATATTCGCAACCCCCGCACGCTCAGAGATCACCGAGGCCAGCGCGGCGAACAAAATCGGCGTGGTAATCCGCAAAACCGAGGCCAAAAAAGCCGTGGTGAACACACTGCTTGCAATCTGCTCAAACATGCTCTAGCCTCCTTTCTTGGCGGGCAGATCTTCGCCCAGCTCCCGCTTTGCCTTCTTGACCACCATCTTCTGGCGGTAGCCGGCCAGGAATTTTTCAGCGGCAAAGAAAAGGAAAATCACCGCCTGGATAATGTCCATCATCTCAAACGGCACATCGGCGTGTATGGTCATGTTCACTGCCCCGCGACTGAGGTAGGCCAAAAAGAACGCCGCAAACGGAACCAGCGCCGGGTTGTTCTTGGCAAGAATAGCTATGGTTATACCATTCCAGCCATATCCGGGCAGCAGCCGCCAACGGAAGCGGTCAAAGAATCCCAGCATCTCAACCGCGCCGCCCATCCCGGCCAGCATCCCGCCGATCACCTGGCAAAGTATGATAATCCCGGCAACTTTCAGTCCCGAGTAGGCTGAGAACTCCTTGTTAAGGCCGACCATACGTATCGCGTAACCCCACCGTGTCCGGTAAATGAATAGCGAGACCACAACCACCATTGCGAGGCCGAGCACCAGGCCATAGCTTGTGTTAAACCGTATAGCCGGTATTCCGGCGGTCTCTAGAAACTGGTAGGTCATCAGCGCACCCTGGCTCCTGTCCGCGACGATGTTCACAAGCACAAACTGGACGCAGAACTGAATGATAAAGTTAAGCATCAAGGTAGAGACCAGAACGTTGGCACCCAGCTTTGTATGCAGCAGCGCGGGTATAAGCATAAGAAGCCCGCAGGTGATTACACCCACAAGTATGCTGACAATTGGGTGGATTATGGGCGGCATTGGAACATAAATCGCCGTCATGGCCGCCATAAACGCGCCCAGCATAACACTGCCCTCCGCTGCCAGATTGAACTGCTTGGCAGAGAACATCACACAGACCGCAAGCCCGGTAAACAGGAATGGAATCATCCGCTCGAGGATATTCCACATCTGCCGCTCATTGCCCAGAGGGCTTAGCAGCAGCTGAAAAAGAGCGTTCCCCGGCTGGTCGGAGATAATAAAGATAAGTATCGCCGCCACGCTTATAGAGACAAATATCGCCGCCAGCCCACGCAGTACACTAAACTTGAGTTCGAGCAGCCTGTCGCTGTTAATCATGGGCAGCCCTTCCCAGTTCTTCCGCGCTTTGCTTGCTCAGCCCCAGCATATACTCGCCCATCTCGGCGTCGGTTAGGGCAGAGGTGTCCTCAAAGTATGCTACAACCTCGCCACCGTACATCACAATAAGGCTGTCCGAGAGCTGCATAACCTCGGCCAAGTCGGCAGAGACCAGCAGCACCCCGGCTCCTTGTCTGCTCAGCTCGACCATCCGCGCGCGGATAAATTCAGTAGCACCCACGTCTATTCCCCGGGTGGGCTGCTCGGCTATAATCAGCTTAGGCCCCGCCGAGAACTCTCGGGCCACTACAACTTTTTGGATATTGCCGCCGGAGAGCATCCCCACCCGTTGCCCTCGGGAGCGAGCAAGCACCTTAAAGCGCTTTATTAAATCGTCGCACTCTTTACGGATAGCGCCGGCGTTAAAGAACGGCCCTTTATTCAGTCGCTTCCCCCAAGCGCGGTCAGAGATTAAGTTCTCCTCGATGCTGGCACCGCCTGCAGCGCCGTAGACCATACGATCCTCGGGTATGTAAGATATACCTAGCTCCCGCAGCCAACTTTGTGGCTCGCCCAAAATTTCGGCTCCCTCAAAAGCGACACTGCCGCTGTCCGGGCTTTCAAACCCCCATAGTATCCGCACTAGATCACTCTGGCCGTTACCCTCTACCCCCGCGACACCCAGAATCTCCCCAGCCCGCACGGTAAAGGAAACATCCTTTAGCATTCGGTTTCCCCACTGGTTGGTGTAGTTTAGCCCACGCACATTCAGCACCGACCCGCCGGGCTCGGCCTTTTCTTTTTCCAAAGAGAGCATGACGTCTCTGCCCACCATCAACCGGCTTATCTCCTGCTCAGAAATACCGGCGGTAGTGTGCACACCCATCGACTTGCCACCGCGCATGATAGTTATCCGATCGGTGATCTGCTTGACCTCCCACAGCTTGTGTGAGATAAAGATAACGGTAAACCCCTGCTCTTTAAGAATTACCAGCTGCTTGAAGAGCTCTTCGGTTTCCCGGGTAGTCAGCACTGCGGTAGGCTCATCAAGTATAAGAATCTTCGCGCCACGCACCAAAGCTTTGAGAATCTCCACCTTCTGCTTCATCCCGACTGAGATGTCGGCAATTTTAGCGTTTGGGTCAAGTGGCAAGCCATAGCGCTCGGAATACTCTTTGGTCAGTGCAACTGCGCCCGCGCGATCGAAGAACACCCCATGCTTCTTGGGCTCAATACCCAGCACCATGTTCTCAGCCACCGTAAGCGAGGGCACCAGCATAAAGTGCTGGTGCACCATCCCCACACCTTTGGCTATAGCCGCCTGTGGCGAAGCAAAGCTGACCTTCTCACCGCCCAGAAAGATTTCACCTTCCTGTGGCTGCTCGAGGCCCATCAAGATTTTCATCAAGGTAGATTTGCCAGCACCATTCTCGCCCATAAGGGCGTGGATTTCCCCGGCACGCACGCTGAAGTCTACCGCCTGGTTGGCAGCAATACCGTTTGGGTAGATTTTGGTGATGCCGCGCATTTCCACCGCGTTTTGAGAGCTTTGCTGGGAAATAACAACACCTCATTTCAGCTAACCGCTATCGGTGTAGGGGCCGCACACTGGGAGGCCCGCTATTTCTATTTACCACAAATATAACCAAAATGGGCTAGGACGTCTCGGTGTGCGTCCCCTACAGCCCGAATACGCTCAAGTCTATCAAACCCAATGCCAAAGCAACTGCGGCCAGCACCGCCAAGTGTATCGGGTAAAATGCGTAGAACAGCCACTTCATTCGCTTGCCACGCTCGCCGGTGTAGTTTTTGACCAGCAGTGCCGCCACAAAGCAGCCTATGGCAAAGGTCGGCATCACGACTTGGAAGGCTGGGTTGGTGGCAAGCATGTCTGCAAGGCCCTCGACCTCCGGCATAGGCGCCATACCGGCAAGCAAAGAGAAGACAATCCAACACACTCCCGCAAAAATCGGGGACGCGATTCGCCTTATGTTTTCATTGCGGATAATGTGGTAGAGCAGTACCATGGTGGTGCCGATAAAGTACCACTCGAAGAATATGAATGAGACCGGAACTATTACCACAACATACAACAGCCAGAAAAGCGCCCGGATTCTAATCTTGTCGTATAGCTTGAGAACAATCAGGCCCAAGACTATGCTGAACATAATATTCAGCCACGGATAGAACATTGGGTTCCCGCCGCCCAAAGGCACCGCAAGTGCCAAAATGTGGAACGGCGCCGCAATCAGCCCGAATGTAAGCAGCCGCAGCATGTACTTCCCAAGGTTGGAGGTGTGCCTGTACCCCTCCACCACAAAGTAAGCCATTATAGGGAAGGTCAACCCACCTGCGGCATACAGCGGATAAGCCAGCCAGATAGGCATGATCTCCCACCAAGTAATCACCATGTGGTTGGTAACCATGCCGATTATTGCAATCCATTTTAGCTTATAAGCATCTAACTTCAGCATTTTGCACACTCCTCCAATATAGACATTATATATGCTTGTCAGGCAAAAGTATAGGAAATTTTAGCTGTTTTGTAACTTTATTATCCCCAATACAATAGCCGCCGAGTTGGCCGCTGCTTTGCCCAAAAAACTCTCGAAAGAGAGAGCCGCGCTACCGTCGCTTTTATCGGACAAGCTGCGAATGATTAGAAAGGGTATCCCGCTCATCTGAGCTATCTGGCCTATGGCGGCGCCCTCCATCTCAACGCAAAGGGGGTTCACCCTCGCGATGATATCGTTTTTCGCTCCCAGGCTGTCAACAAACAGATCTCCGGTGGCAATTCGCCCCACCTTGTAGCCGAACCCGCGGCCTTTCAAAGCGGCAATACTTTTTTCCGCCAATTCTATGAGGCCCGCGTCCGCAGTAAAGTTCTCTCGGTAAGGGTAATACTTTTTTAGTACAGCGGTATCGGCGTCGTGGAATACCACCTCGCTACTGAGCACCACGTCTAGTATATCCAGCTCCTCGCAGGTTGAGCCGGCTACCCCTATGTTTACAAGCGCGGTCGCGCCCAGCTCCCGAGTGAGAACGCTGGCGCAGGCTGCGGCATTAATCGTCCCAACGCTTGAACAAACTGCAGCGACTTCCTGCCCAGCGATTTTACCGATGTGAAAGCGTACACCATAGGCGTCCAGCGTGCTCTCGGTCTCCATGGCATCCAGTATAAGCTCGAGCTCGGCGTCAAGCGCCGCGATAATTCCCCATCTCATAATAGTGCCTCCTTATTCAAATACGATGTACAGGACTGCGGTTTTTTCGTTCTCCCTCAAACGCTCTGGATTAAAGACATCGCCGTCAACCCAGAACGTGTGGCCGGTCTGCCAGATGTGCAGGACATACCGCTTGCCATGCTCTATTCGGGTGTTCGCCATGGTGGCGGGGCCGCCCGCAAAGGACCCGGGCTCGAAGTCAATCTGCGTAAAGTCAAAGTAGCTGCTTGACGAGGCGCCGGCTACATCGACCATCACCCTGAGTTCTCGACGTGCGCCCTCTTCGCTGGTTATACCCCAGACTGTCGTACCGCTTATTTCGTGGGCGTCACCAGAGGCTATGCCGGATACCAGCTCGTGTAAAACCAGCTCGTCCCTCTCGTAGTAGGCGATGTAGACGTTTACCCGCTGCCCAAAAAAGTTATACGAAACGCCGCCCCGGTGGGAAAGCAACAGGTCGAGATGTCCCCGGTCGTGGTGCTCGACCCTAAGATGCCCACTTGGCACCCCAGCAACACGACTACCCTGGAACGGACCCCGGTTGGTATACCACATGTTGCCAAATACACCCACCACCAGCAGCACTGCAAATACTATTGTCAGCTTGTTTATGCTTCTCATAGTCCAGTCTTCCTCTCAGCTTTCGGGTGTGCTTGCCAAACGCATTGGTTTTGGTTACAATGTAATCACATTCGACAAACTTTGCGTAAATTCGACTTATAGAGTTTGCTCTCCAAAGTCTTTAGCAAACGGCACCGCTATCTCAAAGGCTTTGCCACGCAGGTAGCCTAGCGGCCCGGCAGGCGTCGCAAAGCTGAAAATCAGCTTGTAGGCGCAGAGTGCTTGCTTGTTCCCCAGCAGCTTATTCTCCCGGCTGTTGCCGTATTTGGCGTCCCCCCAGAGCGGGTGTCCGACAGCGGCAAATTGAGCGCGTATTTGGTGTGTCCGCCCGGTGAGCAACTGCGCTTCCACTAGGGACTTGCCCTCCTGCTCGGCCAAAACCCTGTACTTAGTAAGCGCTGTCTTCCCCCCGGGGAATGGGCGCTGCTCCACTCGCACACGCCCCAGTGACTTATCTTTGCAGAGGTAACCCTTAAGCAGGCCGGCCTTATTTTTAGGCACACCATGCACAATGCAGATGTAAAGCTTGGTAACTTCACGCTCTCGCAGCTTCTCGCTTATAACGCGCAGAGCCTCGGCGGTTTTGGCGGCTATCACCAGCCCCGAAGTGTTGCGGTCTATGCGGTGGCAGAGAGCTGGGGCAAAGCTGTTCTCAACTTCGGGACTCCACCCGCCCGATTGGTATAGGTATCGCTGCACCCTAGCAATTAGCGTGTCATCGGTATCGGGTCCCTCTCCCTGATGTGCCAAAAGCCCCTGCGGCTTGTTCAGCAAGAGGATATTATCATCCTCGTAGACAATTTCTAGCTGGGCACTCGCCTCAAGGTCGGGGTGCTCTCTGGGCTGCAGCACGTCGTCCGGCAGGTAGACGCTTACTATGTCACCCTCTTCCAGCTTTTGGCCGGGAGTGGCACGCTTGCTACCCACCTTGATATTCTTGCGGCGTATACCCTTGTATAGCAACGAGCCCGGCAACCCCGGAGCCGCTTTGCTCAAGAATTTATCCAGGCGCTGCCCGGCGTCATTTTTGCCTACAGTAAAGCTCTTCACTTGACAGCTACCCCCAAACCCACTTTTGATACATATAGTATAATTTCGGCAACATTCTACAAGGCGGTGAGTTCAAATGCCTGATAGTAATATACACTCCGGCCACCGCCGCCGGGTCAAGGACGAGTTCCGCAAGTTGGGGCTGGATCACTTCCCGCCCCACAAAATCCTGGAGCTGTTGCTATTTTACACCATACCCCGTGGAGACACCAACGAAATAAGCCATCACCTGATTGAGCGGTTCGGCTCGGTCTCCGGGGTGCTGAGCGCGCCGCTGGATCTGCTCGAGCGCTCACCCGGAATCGGCCCTGAGTCGGCTGCCTACCTCAAAATGATCGGCAGCGTTGCCCGGCTTTATCGTGAGGACGGCAAGGCTGAGGTAAAATCCGTCCGCACCACCGAGCAAGCCAAAGACTTTATGCGTCGGCAGCTAACCCACGAGCAGGTAGAGTGCTTCCAGATGCTCTGCCTAGGGCGCAATGGCAATATACTTTACAGCGAGCAAATCTTCCAAGGCAACAGTGGTAAGGTGGATATCGTCATCTCAGACATACTGCACCTGGCGCTGAGCAGCCGAGCCACTAAGGTTGTGATTGCCCACAACCATCCTGGCGGCATCTGCAACCCCTCGCGTGAGGATTTGCACACCACCGGCCTTATCAGCAACGAACTGCGGCGGTTGGATATCGAGCTGACTGACCATATAATCGTCGCGGATGATGGAGTGTGCTCAATGGCAGAGCTGAAGATGCTTCCGTAAGGTCCGCATCTTTTCTGTCGATAATGCTTAGCTGTTATGCGGCAGCCGCTCCTCCCCTACTGTGCTAGGAGTTCCAACTCAGGTGTATGCATTTCCCATTCTCAAAAGCTAAGCCGAACGACCCACCAAAGGGAAATCCATCGGGTATATCGTATTCGGTATCATCAAAAAATACATGGGCGCTCGCTTCCATTGGCGCAAAAAGCTCAAGATCGCCCCATTCCATTGGTTCAACTACTAGCCGCCATATTTCGACAGGCGTAGTTTTCTCAACCTCAACCTCACGATACACTCCTGTTCTTTTGAAAAAATGGCGAGAATGTGTCCGATGCATTTGCTCGTCATCTTTTACCATACGATACATAGGGTCATCGCCTTCAAATTCGCCAAAGAACGCAGTTACAAGGTAAATCTCAGTCCCGGTACCCGCGCTGTACAAACGGTCATTTGCCATAAAACCCGGGGTGTCAACAGCAGTATGAATAAACATTTCTCCGTTTATTTCGATAGCCCCTTCGGCACGGGCTGCTTCAACCTCTTCCGGCGTAAGCACATCTCTGGCAACAATTCCTCTTAGCAGAAGACTATCATCTTGTTCCTCTACGCTTGCAAGAAGAAAGCGATAGCTAGGATGGTAATCCCACTGCGTTAATCTCGTGTAACCTTGCGCAGCATTCTCCGAGCCAGTTTCGGTGGCTTCGCCCTGTGGAGCATTCTCCGGAGCAGTTTCTGTAGCTTCGCCCGGCAGAGTACTCTCTAAAGCAGGCGGTTCTGCTTCTCTACCATTACAAGCTGCAAGCACTCCTGCCAGAAGTAGCAGAATTAAGAAAATCGATAGTATATTTTTCATTCTTTATCTCCTCCAAATGTGAACATATAACTACGCACCCCTGTGCCTCCCGCGGCTTACGCTAAAATCAAGGTCTTTAGGGTCAAGGTCCTAAGACCCATGGAAACACCGCGGGCGGGAAAATCCCGCCCCTACAGCGGTTAGATTGGTGTGGATTAGCAGGACGCACAGGGGTGCCTCCCCTACAACGTTTTACTTCGAATTCAAAAAAACGACTCTTGGGGTAATTTTGAGGTTCGTTAACTATATAACCCGTATTAAAACGAAAAATGTTCCCAGTATTAAATACTATTCGTAATTAGCTGCCTGTCCGCCGCATGGTTTAATGCTTTGCTTTGTGGGCTGTTATTATTGTAAAGCTGTGGGCATTTACAGTTATTATAGCACCATCTATATACGCGTACCAATTCTTTCCCCGTCTAACAATATCATTTGAGTTTCTAATTTTATCCTTGCACCACTCAACAACGTCCACATCAGCCAAGTTTAAATTTCGCCTTATTCTCACAACGCCTAACTCTGTTGTGTGTAGGTTATCAAGGTTGACTAGTAAGTCCTCTTCCAGTGCACTCACCACCTAATATAAATTAGCTAACACAAGCCCATTTTCAATTGACTATGCCGAAAATGCTTATACTATAACCCTCATTGCTTTCGGGGCCTTTCTTTGGAAAAAGATTGTATTGACTTCTCGTAGCCAATATTTTCATAAAAGGCTACAGCTTCCGGTTGCGCTCCAAAAAATAGCGACGTTGGCGATGTTTCAAACGCAAATGACATTAGTTTCTCTCCAATTCCTAGCCTCTGGTATTCGGGCAAAACAAGAATTTCTGTTATTGTACCAAAAAACAACCGTCAGTTAGTACCCTAACGCACCCAACCAGCTTGTCATTATCCCAAGCGGTCGTATTGATAGTTCTTTTCAATGCTTCTCTTGTATATTGAGAGTGGTAATTGCCCGGCCAAACTTGGACTGCCATGTTTATAAAAGTAGTAACATCAAGATTTTCGTCGTGTGTTCTATATTCAATGTTTTCCATCATGGGCTCACCCCTAAAAATACATATACAACCAGCATTTAATCATCCCGTTATAAAGCTTCCGGCGCTTGCTGGCCTTACGACCGAACAACCTCTCAAACTCCTCGTGCGGGCTGATTATGTAATATCTGTACCCAGGCCGTGGCGCAAAGGCCTTACCCATCTTCCGGTAGAGCTCCTCGGCGGCTTTGACCTCAAGCAAACGCTCGCCGTAGGGTGGGTTGCAGAGCACTATCGTCTTCTCCTCCCCGCAACTGAACTGGCCGATATCTTGCACCCCCGCCGTTATCAGCGCACCCACCCCGGCCTTGGCGGCATTCTCGACGGCTATCTCCGCGGCCTCTGGGTCGCTGTCGTAGCCTATACCCTCAAATGTGCTCTGAGGCAGAACCCCAGCCATGGCGGCCTCGCGCTCGGCGCGCCAGACTTCCTTGGGCATGCTCCCCCAGCTCTCGGCCGCGAAAGCGCGCCCGGCCCCAGGCGGAATATGGCAGGCCCGCAGTGCCGACTCAATCAGCAGTGTGCCCGAACCGCACATAGGGTCAACTACCCGGCTGCCCGGCTTTATATGAGCGAGGTCGCAGATACCCGCCGCCAGCGTCTCTTTTATTGGCGCGGTCTTGCCCGAACCCTTGCGGTAACCCCGCTTGTGCAGCCCTTCTCCCGAGGTGTCCAGCATTATGCTGACCTGGTCCTTGAGTATGGCAAACTGTATCTGATGCACCGGGCCAGTCTCTTCAAACCAGCTTTGGCCGTAGACTTTTTCCAGCCGCGCAACCGCCGCGCGCTTAATTATCTTCTGGCAGTCGGGTATACTGTGCAGCCCGCTCTTTAGCGACCACCCCTTTACCGGGAAGGCGTCCGCCTTGCCGACAAACCGCTCAAACGGCAGCTCTGCCACACCGTCAAACAGCTCTGTAAAGCTGGCTGCCGGAAAGCTACCCAGCACAATGCAGACCCGCTCGGCGCAGCGCAGCGAGATGTTTGCCCGGGCAAGCACCGCCAAGTCTCCGCGAAACGTAACTTTGCCGTCGGTTGCGGCAACATCCTGTCCGCCTATCCGTTTTATTTCGTGGGCCAGCGGGCTTTCCAGCCCGAATAGACATGGCGCGCAGAGTGTAAGTTCCATAAGTGAGGTTTCCTTTATGTTTTATTCTTCGGGCTGCGGGAGAAATACTCTCCGCTGCGCTTCAGCAAATCTTGACAAAATATTTGGTATATGCTACACTTATTTTCATTCAAAAAGGCTCCGGATATGAAGGAGCCGCATGGCCGCTGAAGGTGTGCAACCACCAACAGCGGGCAAAGGTGGCCAACCGTTAAGACAACGCACCCTCGCTCTTCCACGCGACAGCTTGTATTATACATCATTTGCCTTATTTTTTCAAGCCGTCGCAGGAAGTTATCGCCATTTTATGGCGCGCGTAGGGGCAGTCACCTCTATGCGCGTCTTTTTGTTTTCGGAGCTTTTGAATGGCTCAGCGCAGCCAACAGCTCGCGATTTTCTCGCTGTGGTCTAAATTTGTGATGCGGAGCAGGTAGCGTTATAGCTTTTTGGGAGATTGTGGCGCGATGATGCGGTTTTGCGACTTTAGTTTGGCATCGCGCCCTTACAGTATCGGGTTTTTTGCGTAGGGGCGCCATCGGCCGTCCGCTAATTATAACCCAAAGCTTAACTCTATGATGCGGACACATAGCGCAGCGAAGTCGCGAGCCATTGGTCCAGCGCTTGCGCAGACACGTCAGCTAAGTTATAGCTACGGCTTAACTCTATGGTGCGGAGCACGTAGCGCAGCGGAGTTGCGAGCTGTTGGTCCAGCGCTGGCGCTGGCTGGGCGAATTCAGAAGCGAAAGGCAGTGTTGCATCATGGAAGGGCAGAGAGTTGCGACTCGTTTAATGGGCGACCTCGGTCGCATCGTAATCCCCGCTGACATGCGCGAGGCGCTTGGTTGGGGTATCGGCAAAGAACTGGAAGTTGTGATGAACAACCTCGCCACAAGATCGATTGTTATTCGCGAGGTTTTGCTGCGTTGCTCTCTTTACCAGGTGGAGTCCGAAAATCTGCGCAAGGTCGAGAAGGGCTATGTCTGCTCCGGGTGCGCAGCAAAAATAAAGTAAGTTTCTACAAATAGGGCCGCCGGTGGGCGGCACCTATTAATTATGCAATGATTTGCTAGAAGAACGACACAGCCCGAAAACCTATGGCCCTCCCTTTCCATAGCAAATACAAAAAACTCAAAAACCTCTGCGGCATCTATTATTTTAGGGTTAGATGTGGTATTATTGTGACATATTAGACCGTGCAAACTTTTAAGGAGGGCAAAACAATGCCAGTTGTACATCCTTTCCGCGCACTGCGCCCCAAAAGCGAGCAGGCCTCCGCAGTGGCCGCTCTGCCTTATGATGTGCTCTCAACCGCCGAGGCCCGGGTTATGGCGAAGGGCAATCCCCACTCCTTCCTCCACGTGGACAAGCCGGAGATGGACCTTGCCGATGACGTCCACCAATACGCACCCGAGGTCTACGCCCAGGCCAAGACCGCCCTTGACGGTCTGGTCGCTAGCGGCGTTATGACCGAGGACACTGCACCCTGCTTTTACATCTACCGCCAAACTGTGGGCAGCCGCGCCCAGACCGGTCTCGCGGCCTGCGCCCAAGTGTCCGACTACAACGCCGACACTATCAAAAAGCACGAGCTCACCCGCACCGACAAAGAGAATGACCGCGTCAAGCACGTGGACACCCTAAGCGCGCACACCGGCCCAATCTTCTTGACCTACAGGGCAGATGCCGCGCCCCAGCCAAAGGCGCTAATGCAGGCATGGATAGACAGCCACAAGCCGGAGTACGACTTTAAGTCGGAAGACGGCGTGGGCCAAACAATGTGGGTGGTTGATGATCCCGCCGCAATAAAGCAGCTATCCGAGGCCTTTGAGGGCATTGAGGCGCTCTACATCGCCGACGGGCACCACCGTGCGGCCTCTGCCTCCAGAGTGGCGGCTATGCGAAATGGCGGCCCAGACGCTGAGTCCGAGCGTTTCCTGTCGGTAATATTCCCACACGATGACCTCATAATAATGGACTACAACCGCCTTCTGTGCGACCTTAACGGCATGGATGCCGCAGGTTTCCTGACAGCACTTGGCGAGAAGTTCGAAATCAGCGAGTCGGCCACTCCGGTAAAACCCACACACCCGCACACCTACGGCGTTTACCTTGCCGGCAAGTGGTACACCGCCAAATACAAGCTCCCCGCACCGACAGACGTGGTCGAGCGGCTGGCTGTAGCAGTGCTGCAAAACGAAGTGCTTGCCCCACTGCTGGGCATCCAGAACCCACAGACCGACAAGCGGATCGACTTTGTAGGCGGCATCCGCGGCACTGCCGAGCTCGAGCAACGCGTAAACAGCGGCGAAATGGCCCTGGCCTTTTCGGTCTGCCCCACTACCCTTACCGAGCTTATGGATGTCTCCGACGCCGGTCGGATAATGCCGCCCAAGTCCACCTGGTTCGAACCCAAGCTGCGCAGCGGCCTGTTGATTCACAAGTTTTAGCAAATGCTGTAGGAGCGGGGATGAAACCTCGCCCCTACGTGGGTGCGCCCAATTTCCCGGAATATTTTTGTGCTGGAGTACACCGGCGCGGTCTTGTATTTTTGACCCAAAAAAGCTAAACTTAACTGTGATAACATATTAACGAGGAGGGCTTTGTAACTATGCCGGATATTACCGCCAACGAATATATAAAAGGACTTGTCGCGCGCGCGCGCGCAGCTCAAAAAATCGCTGAGGGTTACACCCAAGAGAAGGTGGACGAACTCTGCGCCGCGATAACCTGGGCAGTTGTTAAAGAAGAGAACGCCCGCAAGATCGCTAAGCTTGCCTTCGAAGAATCCCAGATGGGGTACGAGGAAGCCAAATATATCAAGCTTCAAATCAAGCCCCGGGGTGTGCTGCGCGACATGCAGGGCCACAAGTCGGTCGGCGTAATCGAAGAAATTCCTGAGCATGGCCTTGTAAAGTACGCAAAGCCTGTGGGTGTTGTCGGCGGTATCGTACCTTGCACCAACCCAGAGGTTACTCCGCCTGCAAAAGCTGCGTCGGCTATTAAGGGGCGCAATGCTATTATTCTTGCGCCGCACCCGCGCACTAAGGGGACAAACACCCTCGTCTGCGACCTTATGCGCGCAGCTCTTAAAAAACATGGCGCACCAGAGGACTTAATCCTCTACATCGACCCCGAAAACCTCAAGACCCACGGACTTGAGGCCACCAGCGAGCTGATGAAGCAGGTTGACCTCGTTATTGCCACCGGAGGCGGCGCTCTTGTGCACGCGGCTTACTCTTCTGGTACACCCGCTTATGGCGTAGGTGCGGGCAACGTTGTGAGCATCATCGACGAGACCGCCGACCTAGCCGACGCCTGCGAGAAGGTTATGCGCTCCAAGACTTTCGACTTCGCCACCAGCTGTTCGGCCGACAACAACGTTATGATTAAAGACACCATCTACGACGCTGCAATGGCAGGGCTCAAAGAGAACGGCGGCTACCTCTGCACACCCGAAGAGAAGGCTAAGCTGCAGGCTACCATGTTCCTGCCGGACGGCCACTTAGACCCCAAGTCCGGTCTGGCCGCTGCTTCCCCGCAGAAGATCGCCGAAACTGCCGGGTTCTCGCTGCCCGAGGGCGCAAAGTTCATTATGGTTGAGTCCACCGGCGCGGGCGCCGAACATCCCTTCTCGGGCGAAAAACTCTCGGTTGTGCTAAACGTCTACAAGTACACCGACTTTGACAAGGCTATCGACTTCCTCAACGAGATTCACGAGTGGTCGGGCAAGGGGCACTCGTGCGCCATACACTCCACCGACGAGTCACGCATTCGCAAGCTGGCCGAGCGCACCTACACCTCCCGCATTATGGTTCGCCTACCCACATCCGCCGCCAACAGCGGCAACTGGTTCAACGGCATGCCCTTCTCGATGTCCCTGGGCTGCGGCAGCTGGGGCGGCAACAGCACCACCGAAAACATCACCTGGCGGCATCTTATCAATGTCACCTGGGTGTCTTCGCCAATCCCGCTGACAACCCCGAAGGATGAGGATTTGTTTGGGGATATTATTAAGGACTAAATCAGCACAAAAGTTATCATGAGGCGCTTCTCTTAGGAGAAGCGCCTCATCTCTATTTGAACATTCAACTTCAAGGCTATTGTCTTTGATGATAGCTCTTATTTTTTTGCAATGCTCTCTAGTAACAATATTATATCATATTGTTTGCATACAGTTAAGGTAATTTACCATAATATATTGACAACATATTGTTAACGAGGTGTTGTCATGCCAGCAACCAAAGTGCAAGTAGGAGCTCGTTTTGAACCGGAAATGCTTGTGAAAATAACATATATTGCTAAGAGAAATCGTCGCTCTTTAAATGCCCAGATAGAATTTCTTGTCCAGGAATGCATTGAAAAATATGAGTTAGAGGTGGAAAAAATACAAGTTAGCGCCGACGATATGTACAAGCGGTGAGCAAGCATGGGAGAGTTACCAGCCAGAAATAGTAATCGCTTAAAAGATTATGATTACTCAAACGCGGGATATTATTTTGTGACGATATGCGTAAAGGACGGGCACGAGATTCTCGCGCGTATCGTAGGGGACGCACACCCGGGCGTCCCGCCTACTACACAAACGCCCCCCTAGTGAAATTAACTGAAATCGGCAAGGTGGTAAGCCAGCATATCGAAAATATACCGTTAGTTTATGATGCGGTAGCGATAGACCAATACACAATTATGCCAAATCATGTACATATGGTTGTTGTTATAAAAAATAAGATGCACATGCTAAAAACGTGCGGGACGCCCGGGTGTGCGTCCCCTACAAAATCCACGTTGGCGAAGGTGATTAACGCACTTAAGGCGTTAACATCAAAGCAGTTCGGCGAATCTATATGGCAGCGCTCCTACCACGACCGCATTATCCGAAACGAAGAAGAATACCAACAGATATGGCAGTATATCGAAGAAAATCCCGCAAGATTGGCGGGGATAAAATAAAGCATCTGCTTACTCATGAGGGGGTAAACCCGTGCAAACAACCGAGCTGCTCGACCGCACCGTCTCACTGCTCTACCCTCAAAGATGCCTGCGATGCGACGACCTCGTGGAGTATGACGACCTTTTCTGCGAGAGCTGCCCCGAGCGAATTGCTGAGCCGATAGTCCTGCCATTCTCTCACAATATGGCTGGCGTCGCATCTGTCTACGAATACAAGGGCTGGGGACGCAAGCTGGTCTGGGCAATCAAGGAGGGCTCTCCCAAGCGGGTGCGCTATATACTCGGGTACGAGATGCGCAATCTGCTGGATGAGCGTTGGAATGAGGTCGGCTTTAACGCGATCGTGCCTGTGCCCGTAACCGAATCAAAGCTCGAGACCCAGGGCTTTAACCACGCCGAGCTGCTTGCCAAGCCGCTAAGCATACTGATGGATATACCTATCTACCCATACGCACTGGCCAGATCGTGGAATTCACTGACACAGCGCGACCTGGGTAAAGTCGACCGCAAGGAAAACGCCGAGCTTTCCTACAAAGCGGGGTTGACCAACGGGCTGACCGGCAAAACAATATTGCTGGTTGACGATCTACTCACAACCGGGTGTACGCTTGCCGCATGCGCAGATAGGCTGCTTGACAGCGGCGCCGCAAAAGTGTACGGGCTAACCGCAGCAGCAACATTGTCCCGCTGAGCGGTACATGCGATTTTAGAGGCCGCCTAGCAAAAAGGCTGCCTCTAAGTTTGTTACAGCTTTAGAACAAAGAATGCGCCAGAGCTTCTTCGATAAAGCCCACCGAAAACTTTCGGTACGGTCTGCCGGCGGAGAAAGTGGCACTCGACAGCATATGTCACTTGAAGTAGGTGAATGACTGTGCTATACTGGTGCCATTCTAAATATCCGTGTCTTTTGGATACTGGTCTATACGAACCATATGTTTTTACATTTTTTTTAAAATTTGTATGATGCAACCACGTGGAGGTGAGCTGCTTGAACAGGAATAATATCTACTCTGTTGTAATACTTGTCTTTGTGTGGATTATACTCCGGGAGGCTTTCTCGCCTTTCAGTTTGATTGTCGGCATTATTTTAAGTGTCGGCTGTTTATACTTCTACCACAAATATCTGCCTTTGAAGCGGGTAGAAAATATAAGATACCCAAGGCTGATTCTCTATGTTTTTTATTTGGTCGGGCAAATATATGTCTCCGGATTCTATGTTATTAAGCTAATCGTCAAGGGCGCGAGCGTAGATATCATTGAGCTTAAGACCAAAATAACTAACGAATCCTTGAAGGTTCTCCTCGCCGATTCTATTACGCTTACTCCAGGTTCGATTTTGCTGGATTTGACGGATGAAAAACTTACCCTGCTCTGTCTTATGAAGAAAAACGATACACGAGACCTAAAGGCCATGGACGACTTTCTCAAGGGTCGCCTGGAAAACCAGTTGATAAAGGTTCAAAAATGAGAGGGTGCATGTTGTGGATATTACGTATGTCTTATGGGCGCTGCTCGTGTGTTTGGTCTTTTACCTCGTAAGGACAATAAAAGGCCCCTCAGTTTGGGACCGGCTTCTTGGAATGAATCTCGTCTCTACAAAGATCATTACAATGATTGCTGTTTTTGCGTCTATCAACGGGGCTGGATATATTTTGGACTTTGCGATAATCTACGCGCTTTCCGGGTTTATCGGCACCATTTTTGTCGCGCTATTTCTAATGGAAAGGCAAAAGGGAGGTAAGAAGTAGTTGGAAACCGTGGGGAACGTAGTCGTCGTAATTGGGGCAGTCTTTATGCTCTTCGGCGTTGTCGGCATATTCAGGTTTGAGAACTTTTACCTAAGGCTTCTTGTAAGTTCAAAAGTAGATACTGTAGGCGCTCTCACCCTTATAATAGGCCTGGCAATAAGGCATGGCATAAGCTATTTTTCCGCAAAGCTTATCCTGCTTATAGTTATTATGCTAATACTTAATCCGCTGGTGGCCCACATGATAGCCGCCACGGCATATGAAAGTAAATACAAGCTGGAAGGAAAGCAAGCTGAGGCTGAGGATATTATATGATACAGGTATTGCTTTTCTTGTGGCTCGCCATGGCCATATTGATTATACACGCTCAAAAGATGGCGAGAATCGTTATATACTTCGGCATTTTTTCGCTGATTACTTCTTTCTGCTTTTTGATGTTGGGCGCGCCTGACGTGGCAATGGCCGAAGCCGCCATAAGCGTCTTTACCACCATCTTCTTCATCGTATGCTTCGAGAAGTATTACAATATGAACATAGACTCTTCTTCGGAGCCGCCACCAAAAAGGAATGTGATAAAATTAATAAAAGGCTGTATTCTCCCTTTTGTGTTTACGGCGTTTTTATTCGCGCTGTTTTTGCACTTTATCCCCGATGCCACAATCGTTAACGCTTACCTGAAGGACCTTTATATAGCGAGATTTATGTACGATGTCGGAGGAGAAAACCCAGTAACCGCAATATACTTGGTCTACCGTGTGTATGACACTCTTTTTGAAGCCCTCATGTTGGTAATTAGCGTTGTGGCAGTCTCTCACATGTCTTGGTTTAGCGCGGCCTCTATTTCGGACGGAAAGCACAGCGATATTGAAGGCTACGGTATGGCGGTTTTTACCGTGCGCATAGTTTGTCCATTGATGCTTGTATTCGGCATCTATCTCATAGTTAACGGCCAATTTACGCCAGGCGGAGGATTCCAGGGTGGGCTCGCGGTCGCCACCTTCTTCATATGTAGGTATATGATTTATAATATTTATGATGTGCGCATCCACCGGGTTATGAGGATAGAGGAGCTTATCTTCGCCGCGACCATTTTGCTTGCTGTGTTTATTGTTTTCCTCGGCGCGGCCGCTTATATGCCGGCTACCTACCTGCAGATATTCAGAGACTCGTACCTGGTTGCGATGAACGCCTTGATTGGAATGAAGGTAGCTTGCGCGTTCTTCATTCTGCTCTATAGATACATTGCGGTTGAAAGGAAGTAATTTATGCAAATCGGGGTAGTGGAGCTCTTCTCTATTGCTTTGTTTTTTGTCAGCTTTTTTGGACTTATTGTCAGCAAAAAAGCTGTGAAGTCTATCATCTTTATCCTAATAATGCAGACAGCTGTCGTTATGTTTTTTTTGAGCATTGGTTACGCAGACGGCATACTTCCACCTATAGGTGAGCGTCTGGAAAACCCGCAGTACGCCGCAGATCCTTTGCCGCAGGCGCTTATGCTGACCGCGATTATCATTGCTATTTCGGTTGTGGCGGTCAACATAACAATGCTTATGACATTGTTTCGCAAATACCGCACGACAGACTGGGACACACTCAAAAATAAAAGTATGAGGTAGAGTATACGTATGCTTACCTATTTTGTCATAATACCAATTCTTATAGCAACTTTTTTGTACCTCTTTTCTTCTGAAAAAGCGGGCAAAATAATAGCCCTTACGGCGCAGGCTCTTCTTGTTATATTTGCCTTTTACCTATTTATATCTACCCGCGAGTACCAAGCTGTTACGTATATCGGGAACTTCTACAGTGTTTTGGGTATCACGCTCAGGGCGGATAATCTCTCGGCGATTTTTGTCTTGCTCACCGCTTTTATCTTTTTGGTGGCGGCTATTTACAGCTATAACGAAAAGAACAGCCGCCTCTTCTGGTTCCTTCTCTTTATTTGGGAGGGCGCGCTGATTGGCATCTTTCTCACACGGGACTTCTTTAACATATTCGTTTTAATTGAAGTCGCCAACGTTGTGGTCACTATTATGATAATGTATTTACGCCGCAACCGCTCGATGTATGACGGCATAATTTACCTAATGGCTAACCTTGTTGCCATACAGTTTTACCTGCTGGGGCTCGGATATGTCTACAGGCTGACAGGCGTGCTGGATATGGACGCCGCCCGGCAGGCAATCGCGCTGCTGCCGGCCTCTGAGCTAGTTTTGCCCTACGCGCTCATCATGACCACGGTGGCGTTTAAATGCGCACTTATGCCACTTTACAGCTGGCTGCCAAAGGCCCATGGCACGCCGGGCGCACCCTCCGCGGTTTCGGCCATACTTTCGGGGCTGCATATAAAGAGCGGCGTTTACCTCTTCCTACGCTTCCAAGAGGTTTTTGGGGCGGTGTCCACATCGGACTTTTTCCTCGCTATTGGGGTCGTTACCGGCATAGTGGGCGTTATAATGGCGATCTCTCAAACCGATATGAAGCTTATTTTGGCTTATAGTACGATTGCGCAAATTGGTTTGATTATGATTGGCTTTGGGCTTAACACCTATTACTCCCACACCGGCAGCTTGTTCCATATGATTAACCACGCTCTGTTTAAGGCTGCTTTGTTCTTGAGCGCGGGAATAATCTCGCACGCTTACCATACCAGGGATATAACCGAAATTAGCGGCGTGCTAAAGCGATTCCCGACGGTCGGTGCTGCGACTATTCTGGCGATCTTGGGAATCGCGGGCGCTCCCCTGTTCAACGGCAGCATTTCAAAATACTTCATGATGTCCGGGGTGAGCTTGCCGCTCTTTATAATCATGAGCTTTATAAATCTGGGAACTATAACTATCTGCATAAAGTACGCCTCTATTCTTTTTGGGCGGTGCGAGCTCACCGAAGATGTTGCAAATATTGCAAAAAACCAAAAGGTCACGGTTCTCGTTTTGGGTTCGATGTGCTTCTTGGGCGGTATCTTGGGTACGCAATTTGTCGAGTTCTTGTTTGGCGAACCAGTCGGCGTAGACCTCTTTGGATACCTCGAGAAGGTAATCGCCTTCGCCGTTAGTTTGGTGGTCGGGTACTTTATCTTTACCCGCTTTGTAAAGCGCAACCCTCCCATCCTGGGTCGCATACGGGCAATCGATTTGAGCTTTAGAGGAATGTGCGTTTGTATGGGCCTATTTTTCGCGATAACTTTGATAGCTACACAGTGGCTATAATTAGTGATGGAATACACGCTGACCCGCTCTAGGCGCAAAACTGTTGCTATTTACGTGCGTGACGGCGCTGTGGAAGTTCGCGCCCCATCGCGCACGCCCAAGCGCGATATCGACAGATTTGTCACATCGAAAGAGAAGTGGATAACAGACAAGTTAGCGCAGTCCGGCGAGCAGCTAAGGCTGCGCAAAAATTTTGCGCTTACATATGGCGAGTGCGTGACATATCGCGGCAAGCAGTACCCGATTGTGGCCAGATACGGCAAGCAGGTAGGGTTCGATGGTGAGGAGTTCTACCTGCCTTCGAATTTGACGTCTGAGCAAATAAAGGCGGCCTGTGTGCGAATTTACCGTATGCTCGCTAGACGCGATTTGACCGAAAAGGTCACCGCCTTCGCCGAGCAAATGTCCGCCATGCCAGCCGGAGTCAAAATCAACGGCGCTAAAACCCGTTGGGGGAGCTGCTCGAGCAGGAAGAGCCTGAACTTCTCGTGGCGGCTGATAATGGCGAAGGATGATGTGATTGACTACGTGGTTGTTCACGAGCTGGCACACCTGACCGAAATGAACCACTCGCCGCGGTTTTGGGCAATCGTGGCAGGTGTGCTGTCTGATTACCGGGAGCGGCAAGCACGGCTAAAAGAGTTGCAGCGGCGGCTTGAGGGTGAGGATTGGGATTAAATTCAAAAAGTATGGGCGGGGGTAAAACCCCGCCCATTGTCTCTAACTTTACATATTTACTTTACTGAAAGAGCCGCGACAGGCTCTTTTTCAATTTTCGAAAGCTTCTTTAGGGTAATCTCGTTATCCCGTACACTCACCAGTATCTTATCCCCCGAGCCGAAACTGCCTTCTAAAAGCTCGGTTGCAGCGGCGTCCTCTACAGCCGTCTGTATCACCCGTCGGAGCGGACGCGCCCCGTACTTGGGGTCAAACCCGCGCTGGGAGAGCAGCTCAAGAGCGTCCTCGTCTACTTCCAGCTCGATTCCCAGCTCGGCCAGGCGCTGCCCCAGGTCGGACAGCATGATGCCGGCAATCTTGCGTATGTCCTCCCCACTCAGCTGGTGGAAGACTATGATGTCGTCGATGCGGTTGAGGAACTCCGGCTTGAAGGCGTCCTTGAGGTCACCCATCACCTTCCCACGAATCTCCTCGCTTGTCTGAGCTTCACCGGTGCCAGGCTCCACGGCGGCAAAGCCAAGCGCACGCTTGCCATCGGTGATATTCCTGGCCCCTATATTCGAGGTCATAACAATTATCGCGTTCTTGAAGTCGACTGTGCGGCCCTGGGCGTCGGTCAGGCGACCGTCCTCCATAATCTGCAACAGTATGCTCCAGACATCGGGGTGGGCCTTTTCAATCTCGTCGAAGAGGATGACGCTGTATGGTTTGCGCCTTACCTTCTCGGTCAGCTGACCGCCCTCGTCGTAGCCTATGTAACCGGGGGGCGAGCCGATTAGTTTGGAGACGGTGTGTCGCTCCATGAACTCGCTCATGTCCACCCGGATCATAGCGTTCTCGTCTTGGAAGATTGCCTGGGCCAGAGCCTTGCAGAGCTCGGTTTTGCCCACACCGGTCGGCCCCAGAAAGAGGAACGCGCCCACAGGTCTCTTTGGATCTTTGAGCCCGGAACGGCCCCTGCGTATAGCTTTGGAGACTGCGGTTACCGCTTCGTCTTGGCCAATAACTCTTGCATGAATGGTCTTTTCAAGGCCGAGCAAACGCCGGCTCTCATCTTGGGTGAGCACGGCCACCGGAATACCCGTCCACATGGCCACAACGTCGGCTATGTCCTGAGCGCTCACACTGCCCGATCTTTGGGCAAGGCAGGCTGCCCGGGTTTTCTCCAGCTCCTCGCGGAGCTCCTTTTGCTGGTCGCGCAGCAGCGCGGCTTGCTCGTAGAGCTGGTTTTGCACAGCGGAGTCCTTTTGGGCGGCCAGCTCATCTATCCGGGCTTCAAGTTCCTCCAGTTGTGGCAGCGCCGTCAGGTTTCCGGTGCGCACCCGAGAGGCCGCTTCATCCACCAGGTCGATTGCCTTATCGGGCAGGTAGCGGTCCTGTATGTAGCGCGCGCTCATCTTGACCGCGGCTTCGATAGCTTGGTCGGTTATTGTCAGCTTGTGGTGGTCTTCGTACTTCTCCCGCAGGCCGGCAAGGATTTTGACAGCGTCCTCTTGGGAGGGCTCGCCAACTTTGACTGACTGGAACCTGCGCTCAAGCGCGGAATCTTTCTCCACCTGTTTTCGGTACTCGGCCAGAGTGGTGGCGCCGATGACCTGCAGTTGCCCACGGCTGAGCGCGGGCTTGAGAATGTTCGCAGCGTCCATTGAGCCTTCTGCCGAGCCGGCCCCGATTATGGTGTGCAGCTCGTCTATAAAAAGGATGATGTTGCCATCAGCCACAGCCTCGTCGATGCAGCCCTTTATCCGTTCTTCAAAGTCCCCCCGGAACTTGGCCCCGGACACCATCTTGGCAAGATCTAGCATAACCAGCCGCTTGCCTGCCAGAGTCTCGGGCAGCTGACCGGCTACTATTCGTTGAGCGAGCCCCTCGGCTATGGCGGTCTTGCCCACCCCCGGCTCACCGATCAGCACCGGGTTATTCTTGGTGCGGCGGGAGAGTATCTGCACCACCCGGGCTATCTCCTCTTCCCGGCCTATGACCGGATCGAACTTATCCTCTGCCGCCATCTGGGTCAGGTCTTTGCTGTACTGTTCAAGGGCGCTGGCATTTTTGTCCGCACCTTTTTGAGAGGCCTCTTTGGCCTTCTCATGGGGCCAGCCTTTGCCTAGCATTCCCAATAGCTGCGCGGTTAGGGCATCGAACTCTACCCCTGTAGAGGCTATCAGCCTTGCCGCCGAGCAGCTTTTATCGCCCAATATGCCCAGCAGCAGATGTTCAGGGGCAACCTGGGTATGCCCCAATTTAGCAGCCTGTGCTTCCGCCAGCTCGAACAACCGCTGGGCGTCCGGCGAAAATCCCTGTGCTTGCAGGGTCTGCGCGTCGCCTCTCCCGGTCTGTTGTGTAATCACCTGGGCAACTATCGAGCTGGTAAGTCCAAAACTGCGCAGAGCCTTGAACGCGCAGTGGTCACCCTTCCGGCTAAGGCTCCAAAGGATGTACTCGCTGCCGGCAAAGCCGTGGCGCAGTCCACCCGCAAAGCGAATGGCATTCTGTATAATCCCCCTGGCAAGTTCGCTATAATTATCTCTATGTAGCATTGGTGCGTACCTCTCTTTCCATTCGGTAGATTTCATCTCTCAGCGCCGCAGCGCTCTCATAGTCTTCAATCTTAACAGCGACCCGCAGTTTTTCGCGCAGCTCTTCTAACTCGCGGCCCAACCTGATTTTCTCGCCTACGTCCGCTGTAAACGGCGTCGACCCGCCAACCTGGGCAGCGCGCAGGTCGACATTAGGCCAGACTCTGGGATGAGATGCCACTTGCTTGACTTCCCCCAGCATAGAAAGCGCGTATTGCTTTAAGTCTTCCAAACACGCAGCGCAGATGTAGACTTCGCTGACCTGCCCCATGTAGTTGATTAAAAGGCGGCTTTGCGCCTCGCTGTGTGAACAATTGTAGCACTTCATAAAAACCTCCCCGGCGCGGACATCGCGCCTTACCTTCGGCCGCTTTTGCGCGGCAGCCCATATATAGCCTTCATGGCCTTGCGTTTTTCCCAGTTCACTTGCTTGCCGCAAGCTGCTCTACAAGCATTTGCTTGAAGATACATGCCCGCAGCGCATCTCTTACTATTGTCGGCGCAGCCCTTAGAGCACCTGGCGAAATCGCTGCCCGCATTAGCCGGGCGGCACTCTCCTCGATGGCTTGAGCGTCCACCAAGTTGGAGAGGAACGCCCCCGCGAGGTGAGGGCTTAGCTCTTCTCCCACTGCGTTTACTGTATGCATCACAAGTTGCTTTGAATCCTGCTTGACCCTGCGTATGCGTATGTACCCGCCCCCGCCTCTGCGGCTCTCTACCAGGTAGCCGTGCTCCGGAGAAAATCGGGTGGCGACCACGTAGCTTATCTGGCTTGGAACGCAACCGAACCTGGTCGCCAGCTGTATGCGCGCAAACTCGGTGCAGCCATCCTCGCTGTCCAGCATCTCACAGATAAACCCGGCAATTACGTCACTTATATGCACTTCAAAAGCACTTCCTGTCTTTGACTATCTTTGACTATTGAGTTTAGTATATATCGCCTAGACGGAAAGCGCAACTTTAGGTTAAGTGGAACTGCCTTAGTCTAGCTTCATCTTGCTTGCGCATACGCCCGTTTTTGCGGATTTTTGCAAGTGGGTATGCCATGCCGAACGACAAAAAAGCAGCCCATCTTGGCGAAGGGCTGCTTTGGCTGTAGGCTAACGCTTATGACTGCCAACGACCGTCGGGGTCTACGGTGCGGTTTTCGTTGATAGTAAACGTGGCGTAATCTCTGAGCGGGGCGTTGGGGCTGACCAGCCTGGCCATAATGGCAAAGCGGTACATTGTATCTCTGTGATGAAGCAGCTGGGTACCGCAGGAGGGGTTGTAGATACAAGTGGAGAGAACCAGGAACTTGTCGTTTGCATCAAGTTCGATGTCAAAGTGGTAAAGGGAGCGCGGCAACACTGCGTTATTGATAACGTCAATAAAGGGAACATCCGGGTGGTCAAAATTGTAGGAGAATTCCGGGTTGTCAACGTTGCCGTAAAACACCGCTATTACCTCAAACGCCATATTATCCTCGGGCAGAGAGAAGAATATATAAGGGTGCTCAAGCATAAATTCCGGGTCACGGAATCTGTGCAGGTTGCCAAACTTTCTGTTGAATCTTTCTTCTTCGGGATTGTCTGTCATCGCGTGGCCATAAATCGTGGTAACTACCCCTAGTTCGTCACGGGTTTGGCCAAGCTCGGCCCTAATGTCTATGTAGTATACGCCGTAGAAATACTCTTCGCCATAGAAGTTGCGGCGCAGGTAATACTCGTTGTCGGTGCAATCAGGGTTGCGCACGACTACGTCGCTTATGTTGGTGCCGGGCACATCCACCCAGCCCACGGTGTGGTCGCTCACAGAAAACCGCTCAGCAATCTCGTAAGAGAAGTCGGGGGTTATCTCCCCAATTCGCACGCCGTCAAAGTTAGGGTCGTAATCATCGCGCGAAGGCGTGTCGTCGTCGGGCATGTCTGTTCTGGGAGTGCAAGCCGCCAGCATGGCCACCGCCAATACAAGCGCCAAAATAGCAAGCCAATTTTTCTTTTTCAAAATCATTTAAAGTCACCTCAGTTAGGAAAGTTTGTTTAGCCTTGTATATTGTACAGGTATTAGGGTAACCCGTCAACCTTTTATTTGTCGAGACCGCCCGGATGTAGATGAAAAAAACAAGTTCCACCATGGCCCAAAATACTTGTTATAATGGCTTTTGGGGCGATTCTCTCACAATGAATAACCCGCAGTAATAGTAAAACATTACACAGCGAGCCAGAGAATGGAATGTCTTATCCGCCGATAACCTGGTCCAGCTCGTCTTGGGAGGAAATAACCTTGCCCACTATGCCATACTCCACGGCCTGCTGGGCGCTCATCCAGAAGTTACGCTCGGTATCCTGCTGGACACGCTCTATGGGCTGGCCGGTTTGAGTGCTTATCAGCTGGTTTATCCGCTCTTTGATCTTAATGATCTCTTTGGCTTCGATTGCTATGTCGGTGCTCACCCCCTGTACCCCACCCGAAGGCTGGTGAATCATGTACCTGGTGTTGGGCAGCGAAAAACGATACGCGGCGTCCACCGATAGGAAGATATTTACCCCCGCGCTTGCCACCCATCCGGTGCCTATAATATATACCTGCGGGCGGACAAATCGTATCATGTCGTGGATGGTGTCGCCGGCCTCGACATGCCCGCCCTGGCTGTTTATGAACAGCTTGATCGGGTCGCTGCTAAGCTCCTGCAAGATAAGCAGTTGGGTGGATATTTTCTGGGCCAGCTTTTGGTTTATGTCCCCGCTTATCATGACGCTACGGGTATCCAGCAGCTTCTGGGTAAGAATGTTCTCTTGCCCGACTTCTTCTTGGTTGGTTCTTTCGTTTGTGAACATGTGTCGTGAATCCTCCAGTATCAATTGTAGGGGCGCGCTTGCTCGCCCCGCGATTTTCCGTAACCTAAACTGTAGAGAACAGGACAACGCGGTTTTTGCGACTTTAGTTGCAAGCGCGTCCCCTATATTATAGATAGGCCAAAGCGCGAGCGTTTATGCAAGCTACCTCCGCCCAAAGCCTCCGCCGCCAAAGCCGCCCCGGCCACCGAAACCTCCGCCTCCGAAGCCTCCTCCACCAAAACCACCTCGGCCACCGCCGAAACCGCCTCCGCTGCTAAACCCGCCGCTGCTTCCGCCGCGGCCGCCAAAGGTGCCGCTGCCGGTAAAGCCTCTCGGTGTATGGGACCTGCTTGAGCCTGCCCCACGGGTCGCACCACCGCCGTACATTCCGCTGCGGTTGTTGCTGCCGCTGCCGCCGGGTGGGCGTGCACCACCTATGCCGCCCATACCACCGGGTGGCCTGCCGACAAAACCGCCACCCATGCCACGATGCATCGGCCTGCCCCACGGTCTGCTGTAATGCCTGAAAAACATTGCAGGACCAAACCAGCTCCAGGGCATGAAGAGCGAGCGCCTAAAGGGCGGCACAACCCCCATACCACCGTGAAACCGCCTCGGTCGTGAAAGCATCGAGACAAGCAGAATTATGATGATTATCGGCACCAGCATGCCAATAAGGCCACCATAGCCAACACCGGCATACGGGCCTGTAGTTGGCGGGTGGAATTGCCCCCCCTGCCCCGGCTGAGCAACTATGCCGGGTGTCGGTTCCGGCACTGTAGGGGGCACATGCGCTGCCAGATAGGGCAGAATAGCTGACACACCGGCTATGGCCGCCGCATCGAAGTCTCCTGCGTCAAACGGCGGGCCAATGATCTCGTTTTCCAGTCTCTGCTCTAGTGCGGCGGGCAGCAGGTGCCAGACCTCGTAGCCCGGAGCGACAAAGAACCTGCCGTCACTGGTGGAGAACGAGATGAGCACCGCGCTCCCGCCAAGGTTGTAGGTATGAAACATTCGCTCGGAGAAGTTGTCCAGGTACTCGTCAATCTGGCTCTGGACTATGACATAGACCGCCGTCCGGTTGAGCTGGTACTGCGCTCGACCCATAGCGTTGAGCTCGTCCACAGCAGCGTGGGAGAGTATGTCTTCATCGTTGATGACGAACTCATGGGCCAGGGTGCCGCCGGTGTAATCAATCGGCCACTCGCCGCCTAAAAATGTAAGCACAGCTCCGTAAAAGCTAAGCGCGGCTGCCGAGTGGTTATGCGCATCGAAGGCGGGTTCCAGATAAACGTATTGCAAGCGGGGGAGCTCTCCCGACGGGAATCTGCCCTCAATACCGGTGCCCAGCACCGTTGTAAACTCTCTGTCGCCTACGCTAAACAGGATAAGCACGCCGTTGTTTTCCTGGGCACTGCCGACACCCCACTCGGCCATTATGCGAGCGGCGTGGGTTTGAATGTTTTCCCCGCCGGTGAAGTTAACGGTTACCAGAACAATAGGTATGCCCGTCTGGTCGTAAAACTGCAGACCGTAGGCATCGATAGTCTGCGCAGTCTGTGCATCGATAACATTCGCAAAATCTTGCACCAGCGTACCCGGGTTGTGGACCGGCAGCGCACCCGCAATAACAGGTAACGCAAGCGAAACCGCCAGCAGCAGTCCAAGGGCAAAGCATAGTATACGGCGCGTGGCGTTGGAAGTACGGGCTATCATTCAAACAACTCCAATGGGCGCACGCCCGCGAGCGGGCCCAGAATATTTGCGGGGAATCTTGTGAGAGCTTGGTTAAAGTTAAACGCCACCTGGTTGTACTGGTTGTTGTTAAGCAGAGCCATGCGGTTGTCTATTTCGGCCATGCACCCGGCTAAGAGGTTCCGGTCCTGGTCGCTGAGCTGGGTGCTGTCAAGAACAGAGCGCAGTGCGCGGGTGGCCGCAACCAGCTCTTGGGTGGCCCGGTAGGTAGCCTGGGGACCGGTCGCCTGTTGCAGGTTTGCACGAGCCTCGTGCACAGCGTATACCAAGACAACACCTGAGTTGTCGACAGAGTACTCTTGCCCGTCAACAATGGCCGTAGTACCACCAAGATACCGCTCGGCAATGACCGTAACATTGTGCGCCTCCGCCAGAATAACATTGAGGTCGACCGATATACCCGGGTTGCTCCTGCCCTCGCCGATATAGAAAACCCTCTGTGCCTGCGTGCGCATGGGCCCAAGCGTAGACGCCACCCCCACCACAGAGGAGACGGCAATTATAAGCAGGCAGAGAAATCCGGCTATTACACGGTTTTGCAGTGCGTCCATAGGCAATCTCCATTTGTAGGGGCGCCCACTGGGCGTCCGTGGTTATTTACGGCAACTCGTGCCGTGTGGGCAACGCGGTGTCGGTTGTGCTATAGCGGACGCGCAATGCGCGCCCCTACACAGCGTCACCTAACGCGGCGTATTCCTAACTTCCAGCAACTTGTTCTTCAGCTGGTCTTCGATTCTCGAAAGCTCGGCCTGCGCGGCCTCGCGCTTCTGCTTGCCGTCCTGCTGAATCATCAGCACTTCGTCCAGCGTCTCGATTAGCGACTGGTTGGTGTGTTGCAGGGTCTCGATATCCACAATGCCGCGCTCGCTCTCTTTGGCGGCTTCTATGGTTCCCTGCTTGATGGTGTCGGCGTTCTTCTTGAGCAGCTCGTTGGTCATATCGGTAACCGCCCGCTGGGCCTGTATGGCCTTGGCGGAATTGGCCACGCCCAGTGCCAGCACCATCTGGTTTTTCCAAAGCGGGATGGTGTTGACGATGGATGAGTGAATTTTCTCGAGCATGATGGTGTTGTTCGACTGCACAAGACGAATCTGCGGCCCCATCTGCAGGCAGATATTGCGGGTCAGCTCTAGGTCGTGGAGCTTTTTGTCAAAACGGTTGCACTTGTCGGCCAAGTCATTGGCTGCCTGCGCGTCCGACTGCAAGCCGGACTGCCGCGCCTTCTCTTGAGCCGCCGGCAGGTCGGTAGAGATTACCTGCTCGAGCTTTTCCCGCCCGGCCAAGATATACATGGTCAGCTCTTTGTAGTAGGCAAGATTCATCTCGTACATCTTGTCTAGCATAGCGATGTCCTTGAGCAGGGTCACCTTGTGGCCCTCGAGTATACCGGTTATGCGATCAACGTTTTTCTCGGCCGATGCATACTTGGTCTTCATCTGCTGGAGCGAGTTCCCCGCCCTTCTAAACAGGCCGCGCAGCCCGCCTTTGGGCTCGTCTGAGTTAAAGCCGCGCAGCTCGCCCACAAGGCCGGTGACAAGCGCACCGACTTCGTCGAGGTCTTTGGTGCGCACATTGGCAAGCGCCGCCTCGGAAAACTGGCTTATCTTGGTCTGTGCCCCGGCACCGTACTGGATTATCTGTGTGGAATCGGTCAAGTTTATCTTGGCCGCAAAGTCCTTGACCATCTTCTTTTCCGCGTCGGTAAGAGCAGCTTCTTCGGCTGTCTCTTTGGCGGCCTCCGGCTGGGTTTCGAGCACGGGCGCTGCAAGTTCCTCGGGGAGGTCGGGGGTTAATGTAAGGCTGGGGGCAAATTCGTTTTCCATGGTTGCGGCTCCTTCTATAATTTCATTGTCGGCAATATGCGCTGATGTAGTGTTTGTGTAGGGAACGCACCCCTGTGCATCCCCTGAATTTACCCATACGCCGCGCGCATATAGGCAGGCGGTGTGTAATATACCGGTCCGCGCAGGGGCCCGCGGGCCCTACTATCCTCCGACGTTTATGCCGTCGTTATTCTTGAGCATCTGGCTCATAACCTCGAGCTCTACTTCAATATTCAGGGCCTTATCCGCGAAGAGTGCGTCCAGCTGCCGGTGGAATGCGTCGGCTATGGTGCACATCATTCCCTCGATTTTCTTCTTGGACGCAGTTATGTTCTTCCCTTCTACCGGTTGGGCGCAGAGCTCTTCGTAGCTCTGCAAAAGGTTTATGGTAGTTGGCAGGGTATAGCCCATAAACTGGCGGATATCCCGGGCCTTCTGGGGGTGCTTTTTAACCTGCTCGACAATCTGCTCGGTGGTTCGGATAAGGTCGCGCACACGCTCGTCCACCGGGGCGCTTATCGATCTTTCCAGCCTGTGCAGGGTTTGCATATGGCCGCTCACCGCGATTAGCATATCATCCAGGGCCTGGTTGCCGGTCTGCACCGGCTCGGGTATTGGGGCAACAACTTCCAAAATAACCGCTCGGGCAGGGCTCGACCAACTAACCTGGAAGAAAGCCACAGCGGCAACTACAAATGCCAGTGCCAAATCCAGCGGGCGGTAGAACGGGAAAAAGAACGCGTACGCTGCCCAGACAAAACCGAAGGCGTAGATGGGCGAGGCCGACTTTTTATGCTCCTCGCGCAGGGCTGGGGTGGCACCATCCTCCGCAGGTATGTCTATTGGTGGCTTATCTCCGGTGTAGACTAAGTCTCCCCGCCAAAGGTCTGCGTATAACCCCTTGACCATCTTGAACTTCTGCATAGCCCGCACATCACCCACAAGGCGGGTGAGGCTGCACCCCAAAAGCTCGGAGGGCTTTTTAATCGACACACGGTTGGTGTTGTCGAACAACCCCTGCATCCTAAGTAATTTTTGGTAGAGGCTCCGCTTGCGTATGCCGCTTATAAGCATACGCAGCCCCCACAAAAACGCAACCATAAGCACAAGCCGGACAAAGTAATCCATCGCCGGCAGCCCGCCCACCCCGGCTGGCCTATATGGCAAAAGTATAAGCGGAAAGAGCACAAGGACAGCGCCGAGCACCATCTCGGCCCCGCCCTTCTTTTTTATCACAAGCTCGCCGCCTACGTTTGGCATCGTTTTGCCCCTCCCACGGATATTCGTACTACGTTTTAGTCTAACAAATTGTGGCGGCACAAGTCAACGAACAGAGTGTGAACACTTGGCGAAAAAGGAAGATTATTTCTAAATATTAAACATGACGCATTGTTTTCATAGGCAATAAGAACACAAAAGAGATAACCAATGAATTTACTGTGAGCGTTGCTGCAAATATAGCAGGATTAAATATTTCAGTGGATTGATGATTTAATATATCCACCAAGACTGGGCAAAGACGAGAATGTAAAAAAGCTCCCGGCCTTTTTTCTTGTTCAAAAGAAAGTTGTAAATATCCTCTTGACAGATGAATAGATCGTCGCTATAATCAAACCAATGGTCGGTTTAATTGAGGGGAGATAATACAATGCCGCGTAGATACAATTCCAAAGAAACGATAGAGCTTATTCTATCCGCTTCCATAAAGCTCTTTAACGAAAAAGGATTTGACAAAACAAGTATGCAGGAAATAGTTGATGAATCAGGCGTATCAAAAGGCTCTATTTTTCATCATTTCAATTCAAAAGAAGAAATTTTAACGGCAGTCATGGTTAATCAAGCCAAAACCTACGAACAAGTAATCCTCAAATGGCTTGGGGAAGTTGAAAGCATGACGGCTAAAGAAAAAATGATTGCTATGTTAGACAAGATTTTGGAAGATGCGGATATGGGCGCAGACGCATTAGGCAAGCACGTTCTCAAAAGCCCTCAAATGATATTAGCTGCCATGCAAGAGAGCCTAAAAATAGCCGCACCTATCTACGCTCAAATTTTCAAAGAGGGTACAGAGGATGGCTCTATTACGACAGCTTACCCTGAAGAGTGTGCTCAAGTTTTTACATTGCTTATGAACTTTTGGTGTGATAACGCTATATTTGAGTGTAGTACAAAAGAGCTGTGCAATCGTGCGGTATTTTTTCAACAAATGATGAGAGATTTGGGTGCGGATGTCATAAGTGATAAGCACATATCTCAATTTATTAAATCTAAATAATGGAGGGATTCAAAATGGAATCAGCAGTAAATAAGGCAATTACATTGACACATGGGGTCAACGTGGAAGCGACGGCGAACAAACTTTGGAGCAAGGATTTTTCATTGCTTGTAGGTGGGCAATTTATCTCTATATTCGGCAACATGATATTAAGTTTTGCTTTGCCGCTGTATCTTTTGTATATTAGCGGTTCTGCCGCATTGTTTGGGCTTGTAATGGGGTTGACAAATATTCCGCTTCTTCTTATGTCACCAATAGGCGGCATGATTGCAGACCGCTTTAGAAAACAACGTGTCATGTTTTGGCTTGATGTTTCAACTACCGTGCTTATAATAGGGTATATCGTGGCAAGTGGATTAACAGCAGCCATTATTCCAATTATAATTGTGAAGTTGATGGCACTAAACGCCATTCAAGGCGTATATATGCCCGCTGTTAGTTCAAGTGTGCCGGTGTTGGTAAGTGAAGGTAAACTTGTGCCGGCAAACTCGGCTGTCAATCTGGTAAACTCATTGTCGGGCATGGGAGGAATGGCTATTGCTGGCGTGCTATTTGCGAGATTTGGACTTTTTCCTATATTAGTGGTAAGTGCAATATGCTTTTCCGTTACTGCGGTTATGGACTTGTTTATTCGCGTTCCGTTTAAGCAACAAGACAATTCTGGCAGCATTTTCAAAATAGCAAAAGCTGACTTATCCCTATCTGCTAGCTTTATGAAAAGGCAGCCAATTATTCTGAAATGTATAGTAGTGCTGTTCACACTTACTGCAACGCTTGGCTCAATAATTATGATTGGGGTTCCTGTTTTGATAACACAGTATTTGGAGATGGGTGTGGAATTTGTAGGGATAAGTCAAAGTATTATGCTGGCAGGAGGGGTATTGGGCGGTATCACCACAGGTTTATTGGGAAACAAGCTAAAAGCAAGCAATATCTATATGCTGATTATTATTTCTGGGCTTGCTTTGCTTCCTATAGGGCTTACGTTTTTTATTAACATCCCATATTTAGCGACATATATTATTATGACCTCCGCATGTTTGGTGGCTTTAGCTGCCGTAACTGCGATTCAAATTCGGATAATATCTCTGATTCAAGGAGAAACACCGACAGAAATTACAGGCAAGGTTATGTCGCTTGTTGTCATGTTGCCGTTTTTGGCAAATGCGCTTGGACAGCTTGCTTACGGTGTAGCTTTTGAGCAACTTGCGGCGTTGCCTTATGTAATTATGTTTGCTACGGCTGGGATGGTTGCAATGATTGCGATTTTTACACGCAGAAGCTTTAATTCGTTATAGGCTAAGCAAAAAGAGTAGTAAGCTTGAAGTCGTAACAGATGAAGTTGAAAAAAATAGGGTCTTGCCTATATTAGAGCGGACACGAGCGGAAATCTTTGAGAAGAATCTGGTAAAGGTCAAGAGCGCGATGATTGAAACGGAATTCAGTTTCCTTGAGATAAAGCTCAAATCTGTCC
>WRAV01000025.1 GCA_009780025.1 Oscillospiraceae bacterium
CACGTCGGCTGCGGAGCTGTATCATCCATAGAACCCAACTACCGCCCACACCCACCTGCCTTTGACCTACCAGTGGGGGTCTGGGGGAGTTGTCTGCGGAGCACGTCCTTTGTGCGTAGTCAGACCCGGTCCTCCCCCAGTCGCCTTCTTTTGCTTACTTCTTCTTGGCGAAACAAGAAAAGTAAGTGCCTCCGCGGCATGAGCGGTACCAATGTCCCAGCCCGCAGGCTGATTTAAATTTGGTCTTGAACTTGAACCGATGAACACAAGCACTAATACCCGAACACACCCGCCAGGGAATCGTCGTTGTTTATCCACTCATCCAGCACAACTATGTTCGCGTATTCCTCTCGCGTGTTCCTTACGATAACGTTGCTTATGCCCGCGTTCATAACCATTCTGCGGCACATAGCGCAGGGGCTTGCGTTTTTTACGTAGTTGCCTGTATCTTTTTCTTTGCCCACAAGGTATAATGTACTTTTAATCATGTCGGCGCGGGCGGCGTGGATTATGGCGTTGGCTTCGGCATGAACCGAGCGACACATCTCGTAACGTTCCCCGCGGGGGATCTCCAGCCGCTCGCGGGTGCAGTGGCCGATGTCGCAGCAGTTTCTGCGCCCTCGAGGCGCACCCACGTAGCCGGTTGATATGATTTGGTCGTTCTTTACAATTACGGCGCCGAAGTTTCGGCGCAGGCAGGTTCCGCGCTCTAAAACAGCTTCTGCTATGTCTAGGTAGTAGTTGATTTTGTCTCGTCTGCTAATGGTCTACACCCCCAAAATTGCGTCACTATATAGTCTTTTATTATAACACAAATACTGGCAATAATCAAGGAGGTTTTGTCGTGGTGGAGCTGTACAACCCCAGTGCTGTTCGCGCCCTGCTCAGTCAATATGGGCTGCGACCACAGAAGGCGTTGGGGCAGAACTTTATTGTAAACCCGACAGTTTGCCCGCGAATTGCGGAAGGCGGCGGTGCACGACCGGGTGTTGGCGCGCTGGAGATCGGCCCCGGTGTCGGCGTGCTCACCAGAGAGCTCGCAAAGCGTTGCGAAAAAGTTGTTGCTATTGAGCTGGACAGGGGCCTTCTGCCTCTGCTTGGCGAAACGCTGGGCGAGTTCGCAAACGCGGAGGTTGTTCACGGCGATGTGCTTAAATTGGACTTGCCCTCCCTGGTGCGCGAGCGGTTTGGAGATATGCCGGTAGTCGTCTGCGCTAACCTGCCCTACTACATCACAACGCCGGTGCTCATGGGGCTGCTGGAGTCGGGAATAGCCTTTGAGTCCATCACTGTCATGGTGCAAAAAGAGACGGCGCGGCGGTTTTGCGCACCCTTGCCCTCCCGAGAGGCGGGCGCGGTGACTATGGCCATAGCTTATCGCGCAGCCTGCCGGATTTTGTTTGAGGTCTCCCGCGGGTGCTTTTTGCCACCACCCAACGTGGACTCCGCTGTAATAAAGTTGACGCCGCACCAGAAGCCACCAGTGGACGTTATTGATCAGGCCATGCTTTTTGCTGTGATACGCGCAGCGTTTTCCCAGCGGCGAAAGACCCTACTAAACTGTATAAGCAGCGCGTTCAACTTGCCCAAAGCCGAGGTAAGCGAGCTGCTGACTGGCGTACAGGTGGCTTCTACCGCTCGGGGCGAACAGCTCGACCTTGCCGACATTGCACGAATAGCAGACACACTAACGCAAAAAGGAACAGCGCCCGAGGCTTAAGAAGCCCCGGGCGCTGTTTTGTTTGGTTCGGTTGTGCTTTTTGGTTAGCGTTTAGCGGCCGGTGGGAGGGTTCATGTTGACGTTGTTGCTGGCTCCACCGTCTCCACCGGTTACAGGGACGTTAGGGTCTTGCAGTTCAGGTGCTGCGCCTGCAGGATCTTCAGGAAGAGTTGCACCACCGATTTCAATCATAGCGGTGGTCAGGAAGTAAACGGGGCTGAATGGCAGGTCGCCATCGGCGGTGGTGCCGATCAGGCGGCGCTCGGAGTCGTACACAAAGTAAGTCTGCGGACGATCGATGCGGACTGACGATGCCGCGTGTTCCATGCCGGCGTGGTGGACGAGGATAATGTCAACCAACTCGGTGTGGTTGCGGAAGAGCTCATCCCACGCATCGTGCGTTGCCATCTGCGCCTGTACGTAGACACTTTGGCCACGAGTAATGTTGCGGCGGAATGTAACGCCTTCGCCAGCGTAGATGTCTATCTGGCGGATGGTGTCTTCTGCGCGCAGGTACTCTCTGCGGGAAGGATCGATGAATTCTTGGTTCTCGTAAACGTAGACGCGGTTGTTTGCGACATCGAAGCTTGCGCGTCCCACCATGCGGTTGGACTGGCCGGTTACAGCCATGTTGAGGTCAAACTCAACGGTGGTTGTGCCGGTGCGTGCCATGAATTCAGGGGTGCGAATGCGGATTGCCATATGCGGGTTGCCGCCCCAATGGAACTCGACGTCGCGGATTGTGCCGCGCATGTTGACTGTACGGGTTGTGCGCAGGGTTGTGCGCTCGAAGTGAACGTTGCGCAGTGCGGTGGGTACATTGAGGAGGGTCGCTGCGGTTTCCTGGGTGTTTGGCACGGTTGCTACTGCGGACAGCAGCTCTGAAGCGCGAACTTCCCAGTTCTGCTCGGTCTGGAAGCCTGTGCCGGTCTGACCGGGAATCGCAGAGTTGGGTATTCTCCAGGTGAAGTCGGAGGGGAGAATGGGAATGCGGTAGTAATCATCACCTGTCATGGTGCGAATGTTGTTCAGTTCCCTCTGGAGGCGGAGTTCGCCAGAAGCGGACAGACCATCAACTCTCCAGTTGTTGGGAACTTGGCCTCCTCCCATAACTACTGCCTCGCATGGGACGACAGTGACATGAGAGTTGAGGCGGAATACGTGTATGGGCACGTTGGGCTGGGTGTGGTTGAGTACAAAGTGAGCGTTATAAATGTTGGTGGTGCCCGTCATGCTGTAAACGATAATGGTCACGTTCCTTGTGAGCCCGCTGCCGGAGTTTATGCGGATTGTACCGGTAGCTTGGCGTTGATCATCTGTGGGAAGGTTAGAGATGCTGGAAATGGACAACACAGTGCCAGGTGGCAGCGAGTTCCAACGCGCTTCTTCTTCTGGGGTGCCGGAGAAGGTTAACTCACCGGTCCAGCGGTCTCGCGGGTTGGGGCGACCGGCGTAAATTCTGTGCACTTCGTCGGCAAGCATCATGTTTAGCGTAATGATGATATTAGGGTGGCCAAGCCACAACCTGACCTGCTGGTTGAAGGGAGGTAACGACTCTTCGATGAGTGAATAGTATATTCTCACCCTTGCGAAATCACCATCGAAATAATCGGCGTTAATGACGGCCCTATGGAATCTGAACCATGTAAGATCCGGCGCTAGAGAATATAGCGGCAAAAGATCTCTAACATTAAGACCTCCTGTTGCGGGATTTCCTGCTCCGGTGCAGAAGCGGATGCCGCCGTACAGGTCACGGTCTCCCATAAGGCCGGGAATGGGCACTCTCACGTCAACATGCCGCTCTGCTCTCTGGTACTGGGCAGCTACCTGGCGTATGTCGTGTATAGAATGCTCGGCGTAGAACATTCCACCAAACATGTTGGCCCATTGCGGACGCTGGGAGATAACAAGGTGTCCCGCGTTCTCAATCAAATCCTGAACGTCCGGGTGAGCAGTTGCAAGTGCCAAATCTTCGGCGAGAATTGTAAATTCGCGTATAAAGGGTGTGTGGTTTTGGCGGAAATTGATGGTGTAAGTAATAGCGGTTTGGTAGGTCCAGCGGGGGTTTACTGGCATTGCGCCGTTATCAGGGGCAGCAGTTCCTGTGGAAATGCCACCACCAGGTGCTGGGCCAGTGCTGCCAGGCAGCGCCCAGCTCCAACCATCTACATTCCAGCTGTGCGAAGCCGGCGTTAAGGTAAAGTGAGTCGCGGTATACGGTACCCAGTTGGTACCGTTCCAAGAGTGACTTGTCATACCAGTATTGGTCCATACATACGGATGCCCGTTTACCCATATGCGGCGTTGGGGCCCAACTTGCCAGCCGCCCCATTGTACGTACCGGGCGTGGTCGACGTCAACGCTTCGAATCCAGCCTAGGTTGCCTTCCCCACCGGGGTATGGCAAGTCTGCATGCCAACCGCCGAGCAAAGCGGGGTCAGGTGTCCCCGTAACGGTGTAGTAGTCCTGGTTGTACCAGGTTACAGTCGGGGCATGAAGAACAGCGCTGGGCGTTCCGTCAGGAGAGCTGAGGGTGGGGTTGCTGCTGTCCGCAAACAGCCAGGGACGCGGAGGCGGAGACGGGAAATCGTAGTTAGGAGCGGCCCACCACCCGTAAGTCGGATTCGTTACAACACCTGGGGAAATTCGCCTTGCGTTAGCTGTTACAGAGCCAGTGGGACCAGTAACAGATCCCGTCAGGGGTGGTGTAGTAGTGGAACCAAGGTTAAAGCCATGCGAGCCCTGTGCCACAGTATCCCCCGAGACAAAGGTAGTCGCCGGCTGTGCCGACTCTGTCTGTCCCGCCACCGGGCCAGTTGTTACGGGACCGTAGTGCCGCCCGCCCGCTCCTGTACCGATACCCGCAGTCGGTCCACGCAAGGTCGGCGGAGGATTGCTTACGAAAGGTGGCGTTGTGCCTGCGCCATCGCGAATGGACGCTAGTGGCGGAGATATGGCAGCGTCACCGAAAGAGCCACCAGGTATTATTGGCTCGTTGGGATTACTCGCAGCCGCTTGACTGTGGTAGTCATAGCCCACGTGTTGCGAGGGAGATACCCAACGGATTTGTATGCTGGACGTGTCCCACTCGATTACGTTCCTAAACACGTTGCTGGCGTAATCTGTGCGCCAAGTAAGATGATCGGGCGGTGGGCCCTGCCAAGAAAACGGCATAAAAGTAGCACCGCCGTCAGTCGAAATCTGCCAGCCTCCAGCTCCGCTTGGAGGGACATTGTTCGGCTCTATTTCTGAAACAGCCCAGTCAATGCCTGCTACCTCGTCGCCCCAAAGCATTTCCGCGAATGCAACAATGTCTTCAGCGGATGGAGCACCGGGTACGTATGTATCGTCTGTTGTGTCGTCGTCTACATTGTCCGTGTCATTGTCATCACCGTCAGTGTAGTCAGTACCGGCGTTGTTATCGTCTTCGTCGCCGTTGTAGTCGTCGTCATAGTAATTGTCGTCTTCGTAGTAGTCTTCATAGTCTTCGTCTTCATCGAAATTGAAACCGAAGGCTCCCGGCGATGACGGGTCAACGAATGTGTATCCGTCGTTACCGTCTGCCAGTGCGTAGACGCCAAGGCCCAGCACCAAAGTAAGTGCTAAAACCAGGCTTAAGGCTTTCTTCATAAATCTTCCTCCTCAAAGTCAACTTAGAAAGTCTGTTACACAGGGAAAGCTCTCCAACGATTCCCCCGTGTATATAGGCAGTATACCACAACGCCAAGTAAATGGCAAGGTTTTCTGTAGAAAAATGTAACTTTTTTGTAACTGATCACGGAAAACTACTTAATAAGTGCACTATAATCAGTGTTTCGTTGCATTGTTTTTGAAGGATATTGCCCAAATATACGTATTTGCGAGGGCTTGCTTCAAAAAAAACAGCACCTCAGGCATGGAGAAACCCAAGGTGCTGCAGCAGTTAGTCAAGTGTTATGTCTCGACTAGGTGTTGGTTAGTGCTTGGCAGTTGGCTCGTGATTAACGGCCAGTGCCGGGGTTCAGGTTAACATTGTTGGATGCTCCACCGTCGCCACCAGTTACGGGGACGTTAGGATCTTGCAGTTCAGGTGCTGCGCCTGCAGGATCTTCAGGAAGAGTTGCGCCGCCAATGTCAATTTGAGCTGTGGTCAGGAAGTAGATGGAGCTGAAGGGCAGGTTGTTGTCAGCAGTTGTACCGATCAGACGACGCTCTGCATCGTATACGAAGTAGGTGTTCGGGCGATCGATAGTTACTGCAGATGCTGCGTGTGCCATGCCAGCGTGGTGGATGATGATAACGTCTACCAGCTCAGCGTGACGTTGGAACAGCTCATCCCATGCATCGTGTGTTGCCATTTCGGCTTGTACGTAGATGCTTTGGCCACGAGTAATGTTGCGGCGGAATGTGACGCCTTCGCCAGCGTAGATGTCTATCTGGCGGATGGTGTCTTCTGCGCGCAGGTACTCGGTGCGGGAAGGATCGATGAACTCTTGGTTCTCGTATACATATACGCGCTCGTTGGCTACGTCAAGAGTTGCGCGGCCTACTACGCGGTTGGAGTGACCGGTTACAGCCATGTTGAGGTCGAACTCAACGGTGGTTGTGCCAGTGCGTGCCATGAACTCAGGGGTACGAACGCGGATAGCCATGTTCTGGCTGCCCCAATGCCACTCAACGTCACGGATTGTGCCGCTCATGTTGACTGTGCGGGTTGTGCGGAGGCTTGTGCGCTCGAAGTGAACGCTGCGCAGTGCGAAGGGCTCGTTGAGCAGAGTTGCGGGAATCGAGCCAGCTTCGCCGAGAAGTTGGTTAGCGCGAACTTCCCAGTTTTGCTCAGTTTGGAAACCGCCGCCGGTCATGCCGGGGATAGCGGTGTTGGGGATTCTCCAAGTGAAGTCGGAGGGGATAACTGTGATGCGGTGTACATCGTCGCCAGTCATGTTGAGCAGGCGGCTGAGGTACAGTTGAATGCGAAGTTCGCCAGATGCGGAGATACCATCAACTCTCCAGTTGTTGGGAACTTGGCCTTGGGTCGGGACAACTTGTGCTACTGCGTTAGGAACTACGCGCAGTTGCGGGTTGGTGGAGTTGGTGAAGAACACTTCGTTGGGAACGCCGGGTTGTGTGCGGTTCAGTGTGAAGTGAGCCGGGAACACTACGCCAGTGCCTGCAACGGTGTGCAGTGTGATTGTAACAGTTCTTGTTGCTGTGCCTACGCCGCCGTCAATGCGGAGAGTACCGGTTGCAGTGCGGGGGTTCAGGCCATTAAGGTCAGCAATGTTGGAAATGGAAAGTACAGTGCCTACAGGCAGTGCATTCCAGCGGGCAAGGCTTGCGCCAGTGCCGCCGTAGGTGAAGGAACCTACGAACTGATGGCGGTTGTTTTGTGTGCGACCTGCAAAGATTGTGCGGTTGAGCTCGTCAAAACCGAGGTTGATCGGAATAACCAGGGTGTTGCCGCCGAATGCTGCGTAAACTGTAGTAGCAACTGTCGGTGCGCCTGCGCCGATTTGGAAGTCAACTACTACTTGACGAGCAGCGTTGTCAGTGCCGTCAAGTACGCGTGCACCTGTTACGGTGAACCAGTTTTGTACAGGTGTTGCAGGTGTGGGTACAGCGCGCAGACCAGGTTGGTTAACAGCTGTAACCGCGCCTACTGCGGGTGTCGGACGGAGTGCAAGAGTGTGGTTGCCGAAGTCGAGTTGGTTCGCAAGTGCAGCGTGTGTGAAGTCCACAGTTGCAGTTACGCTGCCAGGGATAAAGCCTGCGAGAACTTCCAGCTGAGTTGTAGTGATGGGGTTACCCAGCACAGATTGAGCGGGTGCAGTGAAGTTAGTGCCAGTGGGAACCCAGCTTGCGCCGTGGGGGCGCTGCCAGATTGTTACAGCTGTAGCAGCGTTTGGAGCAACTGTGCGGGGGTTCAGAGCTGTTGCCGGGATTGCGATTTCGCGAATAAATCCGCTGTTATTCTCGGAAAGTTGGACTTGGAAGTTGATATAGTCGGTGTTAGTAGCATGGGCAGCTGTAGAAATGTTTTGGACAGCGCCTTGACCGGCAATCGGGCTGAATGTGCCAGCGCCTACCCATGCTGCGCCGTTGTCCCAAGTGATTGTTGTGACGCCTGCAGCAGGGCCAGCCAGGAAGTTACCGGCTGCAAAGAAGGGAGGTTGCCATGTAGTGGCAACTATACCTGCGTAGCCACCGCCAATGTCAACGGAGTTAACCCAACCGCCGCCAGTGGTAGGGCCAGTCAGAAGGTTGTCGAGGTCGAGATCCCAAAGGGAACCGTCATCTTCGTACTCTTCTTCGTACTCTTCTTCTTTTACTTCATCTTCGTCTTCGTCTTTTTCGTCTTCGTCTTTTTCGTCTTCGTCTTTTTCGTCTTCATCTTCGACATTGAGAACTTCGTTGTCGAAACCGGCCAGTACGCCTTCTTCGCCGTTCTCGTCAGCGAGGGCGACTACGCCGAGGCTCAGCACCATTGCGAGTGCAAGAGCCAAACTTAGCACTTTCTTCATAAAAATCTTCCTCCTTAAAATCGGTTGGCAAAAATTTGCCATAACGTAACGCTTGGGGGAGCTCTCCATATTTCCCCCTTGCTGAGAGCAGTATACCACAAAGCCACACCCTTGGCAAGTATTTTTGCAAAATAAATGTAACTTTTTTGTAACCGCTTTGCAGCCTTCGTTTAATAAGTGCGTGGTTGTGCGGGTTTTGCTGCATCAATTTGGGTGAAATTTCATAGAATTGTAACTAACGTTGCTGGGCATGTCCATTTGTTTGACATTTATTATGTTTAAGAGGCTTATTATTGATAATGCCGCCGCGTGGATAGTGCGCTGTAAATGCCAAGGGCGGCTAGGTCGACAGCCGGCAAATCCGGTTTTATAGGCGAGAGTAACCGTTTCAGCTATTCAAGTGTGGGGCGGTTACTTTTTTATTGACAATACCACCGCGTTGGTTATGTGGGCGTAGCGGTTACTTTTTTCTATCAGTCAAAACTTATGATTAACATGCCGAAAGCAATCATTGAGTACGGGCGCTTCGTATGTAGTCATAAGTCACACACCCTTTATCCGGGCGTCGTGATCAACCACCGCCCAGCTACCCCTGCCGGGCGATTATACCATAAATAGCCGGCCACACAATTCGTGCGTGGCCGGCTTTGCGTTTGCGCCCCTTACATTATATAATACGGTATAATTCCATTGCGTTTTGGCAGGTGCGGTCGATTAGGGCTTGGGTGTCTATTCCCTTTTCACGAGCGAGAGCTTGCGCGGTGTAACCCAGCAGACCGGAGTCGCACCGGCGGCCTCTTTGGGGTTCGGGGGCCATGTAGGGGCAGTCGGTCTCGATCAGCAGGCGGTCTATTGGCACTGCTCGGGCGGCCTCCAGCACCTTGCGGGCGTTTTTGAAGGTAACCACCCCGGTAAACCCGATGTAAAAACCAATGCTTAACAGCTCCCTTGCCATCTCCGCCGAGCCGGAGTAGCAGTGCACAACACCGGCAGGCTTGTACTTTTTGAGGAGCGCCAGGGTGTCGTAGTGGGCCTCCCTGTCGTGGACTATAACCGGCAGGTCGAGCTCTACGGCAAGGGCCAGCTGCTCTTCAAACACGCGGCGCTGCACCTCCTGCGGGGAAAAGTCGTAGTGGTAGTCAAGACCTATCTCGCCCACCGCCTGCACTTTGGGGCGGCGCAGGAGCTCGGCCAACTTAGCGGTGAAGCCAGGCGTGGCCTTCTTGGTCTCGTGTGGGTGGAACCCAGCTGAGGCGTAGATGTAGCCGTACTCTTCGGCAAGCTTTATCCCCGCTTCGGCGCTCTCAAAATCAGAGGCCGCGTTGAGGACGTAGCGCACGCCGCGCCCGGGCAGCTCGTTCAACAGTTTCGCACGGTCGGGGTCAAAGCGCTTTGATTCATAGTGCGCGTGGGAATCGAAGATGTTGTTGTATGGGTAGTCCATCACCGCACCTTCGCTCCGCAGGGCAGGTCGTCATCCGCGAAGATGACCCGGGCTTCGCCGCTCTCGCCCACGTCGGCGGCCAGGATCATACCCTGGCTCTCAACACCGCGCAGTTTTGCCGGTTTGAGATTAGCCACCAAAATCAGCTTTTTGCCGATGAGGTCTTCGGGGGCATACCACTGGGCTATTCCGCTAACTACCTGCCTGCCTCCTTGCCCGTCATCTAGCTCTATCCGCAGCAGTTTGTCGGATTTGGGAACACGATCGCAGTGGGTAATCTTGGCAACCATAAGTGAAATCTTAGCAAAGTCGGCGATGTCGACTAATTCGGCTACTCCTTCAACTTTGGTGGTTGGCGTGGCTGCCGGTGCGGGAGGCGCACTCATGGCCTCGAGTTGTGCGAGCTCTTCCTTCATATCAATGCGTGGGAAAAGTGTGTCGCCTTTACACACTGTCGCGGTTGGGCTTAGCAGACCGAACTGGCCGGCGCTCTCCCAGTTGCGGACTTCTTCCCCAGCGCCGATCTGTTCAAAGATTTTTGGGCAGGTGCCCGGTAGGAATGGACTTAGCAGCACAGCCGCCACCCGGATGCTCTCCAGCAGGTTGTAGAGCACGCTGGCAAGGCGGGAGGCTTGTGCTTCATCTTTGCCCAGAATCCAGGGCTGGGTTTGGTCGATATATTTGTTAGCGCGGGAGATAAACCGGAAGATTTCGGTGAGTGCGCTGGGCAGTTGTAGGGCGTCTATTTGGCCTTCCACTATCTTTTGTAGGGCGCTTGCCATCTCAATCAATTCTTTGTCTTCGTCGCCGACTTGGCGCTGGACGGGTAGGGTGCCGCCAAAATACTTCTCGACCATGGCCACAGTCCGGGAGAGCAGGTTGCCAAGGTCGTTGGCGAGGTCGGCGTTTATGCGGGTGATCAGCGCTTCATTAGTAAAGTTGCCATCTTGGCCGAAAGGCACCTCCCGCAACAGAAAGTATCGGACAGCGTCCACCCCGTACCGGTTGCAGAGGATGACAGGGTCGACCACATTGCCCTTAGATTTGCTCATTTTGTCCCCGCCAAAGAGCAGCCAGCCGTGACCGTAGACCTGCTTTGGCAACGGAAGTTCCAGGGCCATCAGCAGCGCCGGCCAGATGATCGCGTGGAAACGAATAATCTCTTTGGCCATCATGTGCAGGTCGGCCGGCCAGTAGCGCTCGAAGTCGCCAAAGGCGTCGTTCTCGTAGCCCAATGCGGTGATATAGTTGGAGAGCGCGTCCACCCAGACGTAGACTACGTGTCCGGGGTCGAAGGTGACCGGCACACCCCAGGTCGAGCTGGTGCGGGAGACGCAGAGGTCTTCCAGCCCGGGGGCCAGGAAGTTGTTAATCATCTCGTTCATCCGGCTTTGGGGTTGCAGGAATTCGGGGTTTGCCTTGTAGAGGTCGAGGATGCGCTGGGTATAATTTGAGAGGCGGAAGAAGTAAGCTTCTTCCTTGGCCTTCTCGACCGGGCGTGCGCAGTCAGGGCAGTTGCCCTCTTTGAGCTGGCTTTGGGTCCAGAAGCTCTCGCAGGGTTTGCAGTAGTGGCCTTCGTATGCGCCTTTGTAGATTTCGCCTTTATCGTATAGCTTTTTAAAGATTTTCTGCACGCTCTCGACGTGGTAGTCGTCTGTTGTGCGGATATAGCGGTCGTAGCTTATGTCCATCGTCTTCCACAGCTCTTTGATGGACTCGACGATTTTGTCGACATATTCTTTTGGCGAGACGCCGTTCTGCTTGGCAATGGCCTCGATTTTAAGGCCGTGCTCGTCGGTGCCGGTGAGGTAGAAGACATCGAACCCGCGCATTCGCTTGTACCGCGCCATTGCATCGCAGACCACTGTTGTGTAGCTGTGGCCGATATGCAGCTTGTCCGACGGGAAGTAGATAGGCGTGGTAATGTAGTATTTGGGGTTCATCTTCTATTCCTCCTGTTATTTTGAGCTACGGCGTTTGGAATAATATAGTATACCACAACGATGGGCGGTTGACAAATATTAAGTATTTGTGTTATGATGAGTGTCATAAGCAACACAGGAGGTGTGTGTGATGGCTACAACAACGTTCAGTATCCGCCTAGACGAGGGCGTAAAGCGGCAGCTTGATGAGTTTTGCGCAAAAATGGGAATCTCCACCAACGCAGCTTTCAGCCTGTTTGCCAATAAGGTGGTCATGGAGAAGCGTATCCCATTTGAAATTGCGGATACACAGTCGCAGTACCACCAGTGGATTCTGGCGCAGCTAAAAGAGCGAGAGGCTCGGGCGGGCAACCCCGACACCACCTGGCACTCCCATGATGAGTTCTGGCAGAAAGTTAGAGAGTTGTAATGCGCTACGACATCAAGTATATGGACAGCGCGCTAGTCGATATGGCGGTTATCAAGGAATATCTGCCTCAGTATCATGAATCGACCTGGGTTAAGGTAGCAAGAGACGTTGAGCATCATATCGGGTTCCTGCGAGATATTCCGCATGGGTTTCCTTTGTTTCCCGGTAGCGATTCCTACAGGAAGCTGGTGGCGGGAGACTATATCGTGCTCTACAAAGTAGTTGAGGAAAGTTTGACCGTGCAAGTGCACGCTATCTGGCATAGGGAGATGAATATACTGGAGCATATAAGGCAACTGCCAAAATAGCAAACAACCCCGGCGCCACTCATCTGAGGAGCGCCGGGGTTGTTTGCTGGGCTGGGCGGTTGGTTAGCTGATACGTGCCAATATCCATTCGCCCCTGTGCCCATCATCACCGCCGGTAATCATAGTGAATGTGCAGTATCGCACAGCGGGGCGCGGTTGACAAAGTCTCTACATTGTATATACTGCATGAAAGGAGTTGAGGTGTATGCGGTCTACAATTCAGAAATGGGGCAACAGCCAGGCCATTCGTCTACCCAAGGCAATTCTCGAAACAGCGCAGCTTGGGGAAAACGAGCCCGTGCAGATTTCCGCCGAGCGTGACAAAATCATTATCACAAGAGCCGCTGATTTTAGGCACAAGACGCTCAAAGAGCGGTTGGCCGGCTTCGAGGGAGAATATATAATAGGAGAGTGGGACACCGGCTCACCCGTTGGGGAGGAGATTTTTTAATGGCGTACCGTGCAAGACAAGGCGACATAATATGGCTGTCACTTGACCCGCAAGTTGGCAACGAACAAAAAGGGCGCAGACCAGCACTGGTGGTGAGCAACGACACCTTCAACGATATTGACGGAATGTCGGCCATGATTTGCCCAATTACAAACACGGACAGGGACAAGCCCCTGCACCTGCGACTGGACGGAAAAACAAAAACCACCGGCGTTGTAAGATGCGATCAAGCAAAAGTTCTTGACTTGGCCGGACGCCGCGTCGATTTTATTGAAAAAGTGCCGGATGAGATTATTTTTGAGGCCGTTGATATAATTGTTGGAATTGTGGAAATAGATACCCCGGCGTCTCATCTCTAAGAGCCGCCGGGGGTATTGCTGTGCGGATTTGGTTTGCTAGCTAGCATGGGTAAAATGCCATTTGCTCTCTTCTCCGTCTACGAGCATAGTGAGCGTATTATCTGTGAGCGTGCGAATCGTCGCAACTTCTATACTGCCATCATCAAACAGAAATTCTATCATCTCTTGGCTGGATGGATTCTCAGAAAATAGGAAGTTACCTATCAGAGCACCACCGTCTGAGGCAAACCCAGAGATAACTCTATCTCCCAAAATTTCATACACGATGGGAAATAGCCCCCTCCCCATCCATGCTCTCCATCTGCCGTCTAGTTCGCCTCTGTTGCTACTGCCGCCACTTAATTCAGTGTCGCCTACACGGGTTAGCTCTTGCCCTAACCCAGTAATTGTTAATGTGCTTTCTGTGCGCTCTGTCACAAGCGAAGCCCAAGAATCCGAATCGGTCACGACCGCTAAGTGCTCTTGGCCGTCGTGTTCCAAAAATAGAAATATACCTTCATGACGACCCCTGATAGACGTTATCGCAACGCTGCTGTCCGAAAACTCAAACACAGAGTCTGCCCATTTCTATTTTCCCATCTGCCGTCTAATATATCCCCGATTGCCTGAGAAGGCTCAGAAGCGTATTCCTCATCTATTTGCTCCACGTCTGCTTCTCCCAACTGCGCTAACTCAGCCCGCAGCCTTTCCTTTTTACAAAGCTACCTTTCGCCGGAGCCTCTAACCCTCCCCCGACATTTCTCACAGTTTTCGCGTCATTTATTGTTCGTATTGGCCAATTTGCTGTTGAGTTCACTACGGTACATATATCTTTGCCTCTCTCGGTGTTTTTGTTTGTTTCTGTCTAAGTGCAGTATAGCACGGCGGCTCGCGGCTGACAAATTAAGCGTCAGATAATTTTGATGTAATTTCACTTGAAAGTCTTCATGAGCCGTGCTATATTTGGTGCCATGGACAACACCAGAATGGTATGCACGGGCGGCTACAGCAACACGAGAAATGGAGGGCAACTACTATGTTTAGGGAAATGAGGAGAAGCGAGAAAGCTCTGCCGGAAAGCGAGATGCTCGACATCATGAACAGAGCCGAATATGGAGTGCTGTCCACGACAAGCGAGAACGGCTACCCATACGGCGTACCGGTTAATTTTTTGTTTCTTGATGGCAGTATTTATTTCCACAGCGCGCTTGAGGGCCATAAGCTCGATAACATAGCCCTGGGCAATAAAGCGTCCTTTTGTGTCGTTACAGACGTTTCGCTGATGGCGGACACCTTTAATACAAAATATCGAAGCGTCATTTCGTTTGGAAAAGTCTCCGAAGTGTATGGGGGCAAGAAACAGGAAATTTATGTGAAGATTATCGAAAAGTTTTCTAAAGGCTATATAGAGGCCGGGATGAAGTACATAGAAAAAGCTGGGCCAAAGGCTCGGTTATTCCGAATTGAAGTGGAGCATATGACGGCGAAAGGACTAAAGTAATTCGATAAATTATTTAAAGGCCGGAAATAAATCGGTAAAGCTCATCGTGATGGGCCTTACCGATTTTTTGTGTTGCTTTAGCCGCTGCTCTTTTTCAGCTGAAATAGGCTATATGTGCATGCCCGTAGCCTATTGTCATCGCCGCTTAGTAAGGGTTTGTAGAAGTGCATCTACTTTTAGGTTGCTATGCAACTTGGACAAAATAACCAAAAAAATTTTGCTTTACAACCGAATTTATTTTTGATATAACATAGCTATAAAGCTTGGATATGTCTGGAATTGTCATAACCGAAAGTTGTCTTGCATACTTTAGACTGCTAGAGCATGGGAGTTGTTTGAATAAAATGGTTACAATCGCCGGAATCAATCTTAACGTGAAAAATTTGCCCGAGCTTGACCGGGAGATGCTTCCGCTGGCGCCTTTCTTTGCGCACATACACAGCCGCGGCCAAGCAGACTACGCCGTGGCGATTGAGCGGTCCGGCGGTCTTACGAGCGTTTACCGCACAAAGCTGCTCTGCGGGGAGGGCAGCTTCGACGCTAACTGCCTCTACGTTGAGCGCCTGGTGAAGTTTTTGCTCTGGGCAAGGGGCGGCTTTCGGGTTGTTCTGTGTGGAGACCCTACAGTATCAGAACACGTGAAGGGCGCCTATCTCCCAGGTAGGCCCCGCGCTTTTGACGCCGACTTCATGTCCCGGGTTTACGAGCACCCGTTTGAGGTAGTCTGTGTGGACTACGACCGGTGTCCGAATGAAAGCGAAGCCCCCCGGCCGGTTGGCAGGCATCTGGACGGCTGCCGCATCGGCTTTGACGCCGGGGGGAGTGACCGCAAGGTCTCCGCGGTGATTGACGGCACGCCCGTCTACAGCGAAGAGGTCGTCTGGTTCCCGAAGGAAAACAGCGATCCCGCCTACCACTACGATGGCATTGTACAGGCAATGAAAACCGCCGCCGCCAAGATGCCGCGCGTCGACGCAATCGGAGTTAGCTCGGCGGGGATTTACCTGGAAAACCGCACAATGGCCGCCTCGCTTTTCCTGAAAGTGCCGCTTCCGGCGTTTGACGCGCAGGTGAAAGATATTTACATCCGGGCGGCGAGAGAAATCGGCCCGGACATCCCGCTGCAGGTAGCCAATGACGGCGACGTCACTGCGCTTGCGGGCGCGATGGGTATAAACGACGGTGCCGTACTGGGAATCGCAATGGGCACAAGCCAAGCCGCCGGGTACATCGACGCTGCCGGAAACATAACAGGCTGGTTGAACGAACTCGCGTTCGTGCCCGTTGACGCAGCGCCCGGTGCCACGATAGACGAGTGGAGCGGGGACAGAGGCTGCGGTGTGAAGTATTTTTCCCAGGACGCGGTTATCAAACTCGCACTGCGTGCGGGAATTGAGCTGGTCGGGTCTTCTCCTGCAGAGAAGCTCGCTGAAGTGCAGGCGCTAATGGGGCAAGGCGACGAACGGGCGGCGGCGATCTACCGCAGTATTGGGGTTTACTTTGGGCACGCTCTGGCGCAGTACGCCATGTTTTTTGAGACCCGACATGTGCTGGTGCTTGGCAGAGTCGTCAGCGGTAAGGGCGGCGACATTCTACTGAGTGAGGCAAACCGTGTGCTGGCAGAGGAGTACGCGCACATTAGCTTCCGTGCTGGCGCGCCGGACGAGAAGGCTAGGCGTGTGGGGCAATCGGTTGCAGCGGCCAGCTTGCCGGCAACCCACTAACAACGTTATAGCCATTCAGCTTGAAAATGCAGTATATACAGGATTTCCAGCGCACAGCGCTGACTGTGGCTGTCCTTTGCCGCAGCTTCAAAGGAGAAGTAGCAGATGAACCTTATCAAAGCTGGCCAAGACTTGTTCTGCCCGAGTGGCCTCCCACTGGAAAAAACCACACACTTGTGCATTGCGTCCCATCAAGACGATGTTGAGATCATGGCGGCCGCGCCCATCCTCGAGTGCTTTGGGAGAAGCGACAAGCAATTCACAGCCGTGGTTGTCTCCGATGGTGCGGGCTCACCCCGCAGCGGCGTTTATGCCGACTTCACCGATGAGGATATGAAAAAAATCCGTGTGCAAGAGCAACATAAAGCCGCTCTTATCGGCGGGTACTTAGCCGTACTCCAGCTTGGATATACAAGCGCAGCTATAAAGCAGCGCGAGAACAAAGATCTTGTTAACGACTTGTGCGAAATTCTGCTCAAGACCGCTCCAGAAACTGTCTATGTCCACAACTTGATGGATAAACACCCAACCCATGTGGCGACTGTAGTTAAAACTATAAAAGCGCTGCGCTCGCTGCCAAAAGACAAGCGGCCCCGCAGAGTGATCTCTTGCGAGGTTTGGCGCGGGCTAGACTGGCTTTGCGACAGCGACAAAGTTATACTCGACACCTCACCCCACCCGAATATTTCGGGCGCTTTGGTGGGCGTTTTCGACAGCCAGATTTCTGGGGGCAAGCGCTACGACCTTGCGGCGACCGGCCGGCGGGTGGCAAACGCAACCTACTTTGATAGCCACAGCGTAGACAGCTGCGAGAGCATGAACTTCGGGCTCGACATTACCGAGCTTATTGAGGATGACGACCTGAGCACCGATACCTTTGTTATGGGCCATATCGAGAAGTTCGGGCGGGCTGTCAAGCAACTGTTGGAGACAGTGGGCTAGATTTTAACATTACAACTGCAGGTAAGCTTCCTTGGTTGTTTGTTACATCACAGCAGGCAACTTTTGTTATTACCCACAAAAAAACAGACAAAAATCCACTTTTTCCGACAACGGTATTGACAAGGATAATTGTCTGTGATGGGTTGGTTAGTAATAATAACTAACTAGGTGATTGATAAACGTGAATAGAAAAAATGCTGTACTAAGTGAAGGCTCTCAACTTGTAGCCGACCGCTCCATAAGCCGTATAATCAACCAAAGAACGTTGATTAACAGCATCTTCAAGAGCGATGGCATCTCAAAATCGGAGCTGGCGAAGGAGCTCAAGCTGAGCAAACCCGCCGTATCCAAGAATGTCGCCGACCTTATCGCTATGGGGCTGGTCAACGAAAGAGGCGAGGGCAGGGTGGGGGTTAGCGGCGGACGAAAGCCGGTAATGCTTTATTTTAACGAATCGCACCGTTATATAGGAGCTTTGGATCTGTCTTTCCAGGAGCCTGTTTGCGCTATTGGAGATTTGCAGTGCAAGGTTTTGACGCTTAAAAAAATTCAAATTGACAGAAGCACCCCGGTCGACGAAAAGAAGAATTACGTGTGGCAAACATTTATGGATATGCTGCAAGAACTAAACGTCCCGGCTGAAAAAATGGGGGCGATAGTAATATCCCAACCCGGCATTATAGGCGACGACGGCGAGAGCCTATATTCCGAGGCGCGCCACCACGTGTGGACAGGGATTGGACTTAAGCAGTATTTGAAGGAGCGGTGCGGCGTCCCTGTCTTGGTTAAGAACGACGTGAACCTGGCGGCAATCGGGGAAATGCATCTTGGAGCCTATAACCAAATTAAAAATTTGATCTACGTGACCTGCGGAATTGGGCTGGGCTCCGGCGTGATTATAGACGGCAAGCTGTACGAGGGCTGCAACCGAGCGGCGGGAGAACTAGGCGAGTTTCTCCGCGAGGACGGTCGGCGGGTCGAGGACGCGGTGGCAATAGAGGGCCTTCTCAGGCGTCTGAGGCTTATGTATGCCGAAAGCGGAAAATGCGATGCAGCCTGCGAAAAGCTGAGATTCTCCGACGTCGTAAAGCTGGCCAAAGACAAAGACAGCACAGTAAATCGTGCTGTCTACGATATCGGACGCGAGCTTGGGGGCATTATCTACAACTGCAGCGTTATGTTCGATATTAAGACGGTTATTTTCGGCGGCGAATATTTGAATTTGGGCAAGACCCTTTTCGACGGCATAGAAGCTGTGCTGGAGCAGAAGTTTCCTTTCCGCCCGGAAGTTTTTCCTAGCAGCTTGAGGGAGAGCGCCGGCATATACGGCGGCTTTGTCGTTGGGAAAGACGAGATATTAAACCGGATGATACAAGATGAAACCTATGCTTAGCGCTTAGAACCTGTATTCATAAAGCTCCTGCTCCAAATTTACTGTGATAGGAGATGTGTTGTATGCAAAAACCTCTTCGTATAGGCGTTGTAGGTCTTGGGCTAATTGGAGCTCTGCACGCGCGGATACTGCACGAGATGCCTCATGCTCAGCTGGTCGCAGTAGCGGACGTTAACGTAGATACCGTGGGGCGGATTGCGAGTGACTGCTCCTGCGCGGCGTACACAGACTTTAGAGAAATGTGCGACAAAGAGCAGCTGGACGCCGTGTCTATCTGCACACCGGATGAGTTCCACCCTGAGAACGCTATATACGCGGCCAGGAAGGGATTGCATATCCTGCTTGAGAAGCCGATTGCGTTGACAGAAAAGGAATCTCGCGAGATTGTGGCGGCAGCGGAGCAAAACAATGTGCGGCTGATGATCGCGCACCTGCTTCACTTTGACCCGCGCTACGCGAACATTAGAGAGGCAGTCGAGGCTGAGCGCTTCGGAGACATTATCCACATGTATTTCCGCCGGACTAACCCCCGCGCAAACGGCAGGCGGTTAGGCGGCAAGGTGTCGATCTTCCACTTTATCGGCGTGCACGACGTTGAGATGATGTGCTGCCTTATGCGCGCCAAGCCCACCCGCGCCTACTCGCAGAAGGTCAGCAAGATAAACGCGGACATCGGCTGCGAAGACACGGTGATCTCTACTGTCAACTTCGACAATGGTGCCATCGGGCTGGTCGAGTTGTGTTGGGCTTTGCCACAAAATAGCGCCCTTGGCATCAATACATACGCCGCGATTATCGGCAGGGAAGCCGCGGGCTACGTTGACATTCATCAGCAAGGTGTTTCGATAGTCACGGCTGATGAGCTGACTTACCCCGACATACTGCACTGGCCGGAGTACAATGGTCGCATACAAGGGATTTTGAAAGACGAAATCGCCCACTTCGTGACAGCGACGCTGGATGGCTCACCCTACATAACCAAAACAGAAAACGCTATTGCGGCCGTAAGCGTTATAGAAGCCTGCTTTAAGTCAATCGAAACCGGGCTGCCTGTCGACATCAAATGAACGCGGATATAGCTTCCTGATAGCCCGCTTCATAATAAAAAAATATTGCTGGGAGGACGACAAGGATGAAAGTATTGTATGCCGGAGATGCTTGTACAAAAATAGGGCCTCTATTCGTTGCTTCACCTTTTAACCTGGAAGTTAAGGGCGTCTCGCACCATATTTGGGGGCAACCGCTGATTGACGCGCTGACCGGCGACGGCATCGAGGTCAAGCACTTGACAAACGACCAAGCTATAGGTGAGTTCCCACGTACCGAAGAAGAGCTTGCAAACTACGACGCAATCATCATCAGCGACTGCGAGTCCGAGGTTTTGTCGCTCTACCCGTTCTGGATGCCCGGCGTTCCTATGCCCACCACAGACCGTATGCGCGCAATCCGCAATTATGTCAAGAACGGCGGCGGGCTGATTATGATCGGCGGCTGGTCTTCGTTCAGCGGGAGGTTTGGCACCGCGGCTTACTACGACACCCCTGTTGAGGAAGCGCTTCCCGTAACCATGCTGAAAGGCGCAGACGATCGTATGGAGACACCATGCGGCGTTACGGTTACAGTCAAAAATGCAGACCACCCAATTATGAAGGGTATTCCGTGGGAACAGGCACCTCCGTTTGAGGGCTTCAACAAGATATTCCCCAAGGAGGGCTCCGAGGTTCTGGCGGTTATCGGGGACGAAGAGATCGAGCACCCGCTGATGGTTACCTGGAAGTATGGTAAAGGCCGCGCTGCCGCGTTTGCCAGCGACTGTTCGCCGCACTGGGCCACACACTTCCAGCCGTGGGAGTACTACGGTCAGTTCTGGATCAACACAATGAGATGGCTGGGCGACAAGAGCAAATAAGGTCGAAGTATAAATTTTGAGGCTCGGGAGGTGGAGGTGTATGGGGAGCGACGCCGGCCTGCTAGGCAGCGCAAATTTAAGAAGGCGGAGCTTGCTTTCCGCCATTCCACTGTTCATGCTGATTGCGCTTGTGATAATGCTGAGCCTTTTGAGCCGGGAGTTTTTGCGGCTGGTAACGCTTATCAACCTAATGCAGCAGGTCGCGCCGATAGGTATTGTTGCGGTCGGCGCAATGCTGTGCATCATTATAGGCGGGATTGACTTTACCTCCGGGCACGGACTTGCGATGATCGGCATGGCGGCCTCGTTCTTTTATGTATCGGGGCCGTTTGTCGGCAGCTTGCCTATGTTTATCCTATCGTTCGTTGTGTTTGGGGCACTGCTTGGCTTGGTAAACGGCTTTTTGATAGCCAAGCTCAACATTCTGCCGTTTATAGCCACACTCGCCATGATGTCGCTTGTGCAGGGGCTCTCGCTCTACATAAACGGCGGCACAATGATTCTGTTGGTGGGCTCGCCTGTTTTAGGTGTTGGGCAAGGAAGAATCGGCGGTGTGGTTCCTGTGTCGTTTCTAATCTTTTTAGCCGTGTGTGTCCTTGCCGGTATAATGTTGCGGCACACCAAGCTCGGCGTGTACATATACGCAATCGGCGGCAACGAGACCGCGCTGTGGTATACCGGTGTAAAAGTACAGCACTACAAAATAATGGTCTATATGTTGGCGGGCATTTGCACCGGCATCGCCGCTTTGCTGACTGTATCCACTATTGCTATGGCAACCCCCAGCATGTTCGGCACAACGCTGATTGACGCCATAGCCGCCGCCTGCATTGGCGGAACCAGTATGAGGGGCGGCAAGGGAACTGTCTTTGGTACTTTTATCGGGGCGATTATAATCGTGCTAATTAATACAGCGTTCATATACTTAAACATACAGTCTGCGATGCAGGACGTGTTCAAGGGCATTGTCATACTGTTTGCTGTTACAGTCGATGCTGTAGCTAACATGAAGTACAACAAGTAAGCAAATTTTGAAAGGGGTTTTGTTCCATGGGGAAAAGTAAAATACTCAAAATAGTAGTTGCTCTGTGCATGGTTGCCGCTTTATTGGCCGCTTGCGCCTCGCCCGCGCCCGCACCGCCACCGGCCGCACAACCACCCGCAGCCGCCAATGGCACCGATACCCCGGAAACAGACGCCGGCACAGCCGGCGGCGACATCACGATTGGTGTCGTGATGATTGACATGACCAACCAGTTCTTTGTGGACCTTATCGAAGGCGGCAACCTGGCAGCGGCGGACTACGGAGTCAATGTTATCTGGCAGAGCGCCGACGGCAACTTCGACAATCAAATCGCACTGATGGAGAACTTTATTGCCCAAGGCGTAGACGTTATCATATCCGACCCGCTTGACAGCGTGGGGCTTACGCCGGTTAAGGAGCAGGCATCCGCGGCCGGCATACCCACAATTACAATGGCGGGATATGTAGACGTGCCGACCAACTTCACCACCGTGTACAACGACCTGGAAAACTCCCGCATTACCGCCCAGCTGATTGGCTACACACTTGGCGGCGAGGGTACTGTGGCACTGCTCTACGGTAACAGAGGCAACCTGGTTTCCGACCTGCGCAGGGAAGGCTTCCACCAGGGGATAGCCGATTTCCCGGGTATTACTTTGATTGAGCAACCCATGAACTGGGATCCACCGACCGGAATGCAGGTAGCCCAGGATATGCTGGCCGCAAACCCGGATTTGGCGGCAATCCACGTGGTTTCGGATGCTGTTACGCTGGCAGTGCACCAGGCCGTTATACTTGCGGGCAGAGACGGCGATATTATTATCACCAGCTATGACGGCAACCCCGACGGCATAACCATGGTTGAAGACGGCGTATACTTGAGCAACGTTCTGACCGGCGCGAGAAAAACAGGCTACTGGAATATTCACCTGGCTATCCAGCTGGCCCAAGGTTACCGCCCTTCCGAGCGCATCATGAACATGGACACCCACTTTATCGTTAACGAAGAGACCTTCGACGCCCTGCGGGCTATCGCCCCTCATGCCAGCCTTATCACACCGGCAGAGGCAAGAGTAATTGCAGAGGCCTTCCGCGATGAAATTTTTGACCCGAATTTGATGGGCTAGATTCCGAGCGTATCTGGGCTGGGCGCAAGTTGCGTCCAGCCCAGATACGCAACTTTAAGCAGCTTCACTTAACGGAGAGTTAATATGGAGAAAATTGCAAAAGACTTGCCTAAAAGGCTAAGCCTTGACAGTGACAACATCAGGCATATTACTCTACTCATTGCGATAATTGCTCTCTTTGTCATATTTTCCTTTAACGCACATGGTTTCTTCAGCGTTGCCACGGTTATGAACATCAGCCGCCAGGCGGCTGCGCTTGCACTTGTCTCAATTGCGATGACGATGATTATGATATCCGGCGGGATTGATTTGTCCGTCGGGTCTGTTATAGCGTTTTCGGGTGCGGTTGCCGCGCTTGTAATGCAGAATATAGGCGGTAGCTCTTTGGTGGTAGCGCTCATCGGGTTTGCGGCGTCGTTGGCCGCCGCGCTTGTTTTTGGGCTAATAAACGGCTTTGCTGTCGGCTATCTCAAGATCGCGCCGTTTATTACAACTTTGACCACAATGGCGCTGGCGCGCGGGCTGACGCTGACAATTACGGACTCCGCCCGGGTGATTGTAGACAATGACTTCTATAACGCCATGGGCCAGATGAATATCTGCTCTGTACCGCTCTCTCTTGCGCTTGTAATACTTGCGTATGTTGGCGCGGCGCTGCTGCTTAGCAAGACTGTTTTTGGCCGGTATACATACGCGGTCGGTGACAACCTTGTGGCCAGCGATGCCTCCGGCATCAATACGAAGTTCCACAAGCTGGCGGTTTATGCTGTTGCCAGTGTGTTTGTCGCGCTTGCCACCCTGGTTATTGTGGGCAGGGCGCGCTCGGCTCAGCCGCTTGCGGGAATCGGAATGGAGTTCACTGTAATAACCGCTGTTGTGCTGGGCGGAACCAGCTTGATGGGCGGGCGCGGAAGCCTCAAGGGTACTTTTTTGGGCGTTGTGCTCGTGTCTGTCATCTTCACCGGTTTGAGCATGATGGCCCTGCCGCCCTTCATGACTTATATGGTTAGGGGACTGCTTATTCTGTTTGCAGTTCTCAGCGGGCATTTGATTACAAAAAAGCGCACGCCGCGCAAAGTACCTGCGGTAAGTGCGGCACCGGCGGAGGACACAAGCACCAAAGCCGAAGCGGTTGATGTACATGCGCTTATTAAAGGCGAGCGCCAAACTGTGTTGACGCTGCGCGGTATATCTAAGAGTTTTCCCGGTGTGCAAGCGCTTGACGATGTTTCGCTCTGCGTTAAGCGCGGTACCGTACATGCACTTTGCGGCGAGAATGGCGCCGGCAAATCAACGCTGATGAAGATTTTGTCCGGCGTATACCAAAAAGACGCGGGCGAGATATTGATTGACGGCCTGCCCGTGGAGATAAAATCGCCGGTGGACTCCGAGCGGATCGGAATTTCGGTTATCTATCAGGAGCTTGCAAATATTTCTGAGCTGAATGTCAGCCAGAACATTAATCTAGGCAAAGAGATTCCGTCAAACCTGCCGCTGCTTTTAGGCGAGAAGAAAATGCACGAAAAGACAGAGGAGCTGCTCAATCGCTTTAGGCTGAATGTTTCGCCGACCACCAAGATAAAGAACTTGACTATCGGGCAGCAGCAGCTGGTGGAAATAGCGAAGGCGTACGGCTCCAACGCCTGGGTAATCGTTATGGACGAACCGACATCGTCGATTACAGAGAAGGACAAGGAAGTGCTTTTTGAGATTATAGACGAGCTTAAGCGGAACAATATGGCGATTGTCTACATAACCCACCGCATGTCGGAGATTTTTGAGATCGCGGATGAGATCACTATCCTGCGCGATGGGAAACATGTTGTCACCGGTCTGTCGAGCGAGTTTGACGAGAGCAGAGTAATACGGAATATGGTCGGCCGGGAGCTCAGCGATATTTTCAACCGCGAGGGCGGGCAGGCGGGCGAGGTCGTACTGCGGGTGGAAAACTTGCAGCGGGATGGCGTGTTTGAACCCATAAGCTTTGAGGTAAAGAGCGGAGAGGTGCTGGGCTTCTCTGGTTTGATCGGAGCCGGACGGAGCGAGATTATGCGCTGCATCTGCGGTCTTGACCAGGCTGATGGTGGGAGCATTTACTTGGGCGGCGAGCAGCTGAACATAAAGCACACCCGCAGTGCCATAGACGCCGGAATTGTAATGGTCTCGGAGAATAGGCGGGAAGAAGGTATTATCCCTCACAGCACGGTGCGGGAAAATATCTCGATCGCCTCGCTGGCTGAGATAAGCTCGTTTGGGTGGGTGGACAGGAAGAGGGACGTCAGCATCACCAGGGAAAATATCAGCGCGCTGGATATCAAGACCTCGTCCACCGAGCAGATGATAATGAACCTAAGCGGCGGCAACCAGCAAAAAGCTTGTCTTGCCAAATGGCTCAACTGCAACCCCAAAGTCATCATTTTAGATGAGCCCACCCGGGGAATAGACGTTGGCGCAAAGGCAGAGGTCCACAAGCTGATTGACCAACTGACAAAACAGGGGCTTGCCGTGATTCTGATTTCATCCGAGCTGCCTGAGATTATCGGGGCGTCCGACCGCATTATCGTGCTCTACGAGGGCAAGATGATGAGGGAGTTCGACAACGACAATGTTACTCAAGAGATGCTGATGCAGAGCGCAACAGGGCTGGAAGTATAATTGTGCCATAAAATATTGGAGGTGCCCGTATTATGAGTGTGAGTAAAAATATTGTAGTCCTGTCCGGTTCGCCGAGGAAGGGCGGCAATACCGATAAACTGGCAGCGGCTTTTGTGGAGGGCGCGCAGTCTGCCGGTAAAAACGTGACATTGTTTAGGGTGGCCGACATGAAAATCGGCGGGTGCCTGGCATGTAACGGCTGCGAACGAATGGGAACAATGTGTGTCCAGAAGGATGACATGCTGGAAGTTTTGGACACGCTGCTGCTGGCCGATGCTGTTGTCTTTGCCTCGCCGGTTTATTATTTTTCGGTAAGTGCGCAGCTTAAGCTTGCGATTGACCGTATTTATGCTCTGAGCCGTATCTGCGAGCAAAGCGGGAAACCGATTACAATAAAGCGTGCGGCGCTATTGATGCCGTGTGAGGACACGTGGGTCGAAACCGCAGCCGGCGCCACCGAGATAGTCGAGCGGATGTGCGATTACTACAAGTGGGAAAACGCCGGGAGTATAATAGTCACCGGCGTACTCAATCCCGGTGAAACTGAAGATCGCATCGAGCTTGAAAAAGCGCGGGAACTTGGCCGGAAGATTTAGGTCGTCGGGGAGTGGCCGAAAAGCATTGGTATGATATGTAGGGACGACCGAGTGCGGCCGTCCCTACAATATTAACGCAGTTGCCCACTCCTGGCCATCAACACCCCTTGCAACCACGTGCACTTTGCGGTATACTTAACCTCGCGAGCAAGCAAGGAAGCGGCTGGAAGGTGAGAGCCTTCTGGAGGAAAGTCCGGGCTCCGCAGGGCAGGATAGCTGTTAATGGCAGCCGGGGGTGACCCTAGGGAAAGTGCAACAGAAAATTACCGCCTGGGATTTTTCCCGGGTAAGGATGAAAAGGCGAGGTAAGAGCTCACCAGAGCGCGGGAGACCGCGCTGCTGTGTAAACCCTATCCGGAGCAACGTAGACCGGGGCAACGCGGCGGCCCGCCGGGCCCCAAAATACGGCTTGACGTTATGTGGCGACGCATAGCGCAGATAGATCGCTTCCCAATACAGAACCCGGCTTATATGCTTGGTCGCACAAAGAACCACCGGTTTCTAGGCCGGTGGTTCTTTGCGTTACGCGGTGTTTGCATGGCGGGCAGGTGTGGAACCCCGCCCCTACGATTCTGTCATTCGGGCAGCCAACTACGTCAGCTCCCATTTCAGCTGGCCGCACTTCTCCTCTACGATTTTGAGCTGTTTGGACAACGGTTGCTCGGTAGGCGGGTCGGCGTCCGACGAAGCGAAGTGCTCGGCCGCGGCAAGCCTCCAGACTCTGTCCGATGTTACGAGCGGCATAAGCGTTCCCCCTTTGCCGTGAGCTCGCAGACCGCACACTCGACCAGAACCTTCAACTCATCTCCGCTAAGGCTGAGATTTAGCCGGCTTAAAAAGTCCAGCACGTAGACCTTCTTCTCCCGCCCGCTACCCGGCTGCGGGAAGAGCTTTTCGGCCGCGGTCACTATAATTCGAGCCCAGTCTCTGGCACGCTCCAGCCGCTCGGCGCAGAGCCTGCTCCTTACAAGCGGGATAACCACTGCTGTGAGTGTCGCGGCGAAAAGGCCGGTCAGTGCTTGGATTACAGGTGTCAAATCAATCATGCTGTTACCCTCCGTATCGATATAAATAGTGGTAGTAGTCCGCGCCCAGCAGCCGTGTGAGCACTATGCCCGCGACGACCGCCGCGAGAATCGCCAGCATCTGCGAGACAAATGCCTTCCACTTGATGCTGGGCTCCCGCTCTAGGGCCTCGACTTTGCGCTCGAGCGCGGAGATGCTCTGCTCGTGGCGCTCGCCGGCGCGGCTGGTCCCCTCGACCGCGCCTATTCGCTCGCCCTGGGATTTGAGCGATTTTTCCATCCGCTCAACGGTGCTGTCCATTCGTTGGGTCAGTAGTTTTACCTGTAGCGCCAGCGCCTCGATGTTGGCGGCCAGTTTGTGTATTCCCTTGGCAAGGCGATCGTTCTCGTCTATCCGCCGGTGGGCGGACTTTGAGCTTTCCCACAGGGCGGCTATGTCCCTGCTTTGGGACATTATCTGCCCCATGAGCTGTTCTTGCGTCACTTTGGTTACCTCCATTCTTAGTCTGCAAACCCTCTCACTAACACAGGCAAAGGACACAAAATGCAACCCTATTTGAGGCCAAAAAAATAGCGCCCGCCAATTTGGCGTCGCTATTTGTAGAGTTGCATAGATTGACCTAACAAATTTTATGATATTTGCCATTTCGCTCGGGCGCGTACTTGCAAAGTCGGTTGAGCTGCGTTATAATGGAATTGTCCGAAACAAACAAAAGCAAGCAGGGACAGGGTGCGGAAACACCCTACCCCCTAGCAGTCGGAGCGTTGCCTCCTATGCCAACGGCCTTACGGCCACACTTGCATATACATTATACCGTTTAGTTTGCCATTTTTCAAGCCATTGGCAGACTGTGCGGGGAGTTTTGCGTTGCGCGGTGCAAGGGTATGGGATTTTTTCCTGTATTCTTGCGCCGTTTTTGTTTGTTGTGGGTGAAGATATTTTTGCCTAGACAACATTTGAGAGGGGCGAAGGCGGATGAAGCGGCGGGTTTTAATCGTTGGCATGGTGGCCATTCTGGTAGTTGTTACAGCCGGCTGTGGCAGAGGAGAGTTGGA
>WRAV01000026.1 GCA_009780025.1 Oscillospiraceae bacterium
ATGCTTTATTAACTGCCTGAATTTTGCCTCCGAAATTCTTGAGCGGTGTACGTACTTGTTTTTCATTGGCTTGACACCCTTTCACAGCTTACATTGCTTCGCTGTGCTAGTCAAGCCCCTTGTCAATTGTGCGACCTGTATCTAACCTGATTTCGAAATTTTCTGCAAGACTACATTCAAAGAATGCCTGCATTGTGCGTTTTTGATTACCTTCCTTAGCAGAGTATTACTACAGAGTGGTATCCCTCGAAAGGGTACGACTTCACAGTTACCAACTCCACTGCCTTTGACCAAGCCTTTAGCTTTGGACGCAATATCTTCGAGGAAATTTCCCGGGTGGTGGATGATGTCTTTACAACTTTCGTTACCAGACCCAATATACGCCAGCCGCTGCTCACACAATATTGCGACGGTAAAAGGGTCTCTTGTCCTACCTGGATGACCCAGTGGGGTTCTAAGCAGCTGGGGGATCAGGGCTACGCCGCGGTTGATATTCTGAAAAACTTTTATGGCCACGACATTTTTTTGATGCAAGCTAAGAAAGTTGCCGGGGTACCCTCATCCTACCCTGGAACTCCATTGCAAATGGGCTCCACTGGCCAGGATGTGCGTGTAATTCAGGAGCAGTTAAACGCGATATCGAATAACTTCCCCGCTATTCCCAAGGTGCGGGTAGACGGCATTTTTGGCGAAGATACCAGAAAATCTGTGGAGACCTTCCAGAGCGTTTTCCGCCTGGCCTCAGACGGCATCGTTGGCTTTAGTACATGGTATAAGCTCTCCCAAATCTACGTCTCTGTCACCCGAATGGCGGAGCTTCAGTAGCAATTCGAGGATGTTAGGGTGGCCGGTTCCGGGGCAGTCACAGGCTCTGGGATCGGTCTCTTGCGTCTTCACAATTGACCCCAGTCCAAAACTAGTGTATAATGCAGTGCAGGCACCATGTGCTACGCCGAAGGCTTTTCCTGCCACAGTGGCGGAACTGGCAGACGCCCGGGACTTAAAATCCAATGCGTGGCGCACCTCACTTGAAGAGAAAAATCCGCTTATGCAAGGGCTTCTGTGGCGATTGACTTGGTCTGCTTTTTAGACAACTACCTACGCATTACTAACATTTTTCCCTCTATTAAAAAGTTTTTTCAACAAATGCCGCTGTGGCGGAATTGGCAGACGCCCGGGACTTAAAATCCCGTGATGGCAACATCGTACCGGTTCGATCCCGGTCAGCGGCACCAAAATGAATCCCATTGTTGTGGGAAAAGACGACTGACCAATATTTGGTCGGTCGTTTTGTTTTCCCCAATTTTATGATATTTGGGTGTTAGAAAAGTGTTAGTAGGCATTGTCTATTACCCCAACGCGGATGCGATTGCTGCGCCGGATTCTTGCTTGGACGAGTATATGCAGGAAGTGTGGTGCGATTTATTACAACGAAAACGCCCGAAGCGAGTTTTGCTCCGGGCGGTGTAAGAATCAGTGGAATGTTTATAAGAGCAGGGGGAGGATTTAGCAACGGAGGTTTTTCTATCTCTGCGCTAACGTCCCATCGCTGACAATAACACTCCCGCCCCTATCAGTGTTGAACCATAAAAATCCGTTGGCGTCAATGCGATAATTAGGCTCCACTATCAGCCTAAACGTATTCGCTGCACTGTCGTAGCTATAGAAGTACAGACCCTCCACGTCCATGCCGGTGAGGTCTACCCGCGCGGCAACCCGCACAGTCTGCCCCCACTCAGCGGTGTGGTCGAAGCGAACAACCCGCACATCGTTGCTAAAGAACCGCTCAAACAGATTGCGCACACGATTGACATCGGTGCCGGTAACCCACGCCGACACAAGCACATCGCCGGTCATAGCGCGTGGGTCATTGATGCTAACCCGCACCTGTACGCCGTCGCGATCGGTGGTGTCGTGGGTGTAGGCAAACCCAAACTGCGCCCAAGTAGCTGCTAGTACAACAAATTGTCCACCGTGCCTAGAGCGCACCGTACCGTCCGCTGCTCTTGGCAGTGTTGCAACTTCGGTTGCGGCCAACCGGTGCTCGATTATGGTCGAGGTCGGGGTGAATGCGGAGAGAATCTGGCTGATATTGCTGCTACGATCGTTGTCGTTGCCACCGCCACCGGTCGGCCAAGTTTGCTGGGACCACCATTGCTGCGGGGGTGGTTGAGGCTGTTGGGGCGAAGTAGGCGGAGAAACCACCGGTGTCCATTGTGCTGTAAAAGTCCTGTTTGAGGTGACGTTGTTGAGGTTTAGCGTTGGGTTCCAACCGTTGAAAGTAAAGCCCGGCACGAGTAGGGTTTGTCGTTAGAATTGGCCAACTCGAAATCCTCTGAGTGCAACAGCTCTACTAGATTCTCCTTGCCCAACGCACACAAAAACTCGCTGAAAGTCAGCGGGAAAAGGTCAAAAAAATCGACCTTGCCAACGGGGAAAGAGGTGCTTTGATGTAGCGCCACCCCTAAGAGAGACCCGGCAGCTACAATCTGATACTGCGGCGCATTTTCATGGAAATACTTCAGCGACGTGAGCGCCCGCGGCGTTTCCTGTATCTCGTCAAAAATCAGTAGCGTGCTTTCAGCGATGACTTTTGCTAATTCGTTGCAAAACGCATAGCCACTTTACACTTATGTCAAAAACATGCGCATTTTCGTGTGGCAAATGTTTACAAAATCTTGCTTTCATTACTCTGTCGACAATCTTCAATCCCATTCACGCGAACTATATTTCGGACAATCTCGAAAACAATGCGGTATCGGTTAGCAGAGAGCATATACCGGTATTTGCCCGGTGTAACCCCTATGCGATCATACATTGGGTTGCGCTCAGGCATCTTTTCCAGAGAGCGTATATCTTTGAGTAATGTATTTTTCAGGCGCGTTGCCGCATTTTTACTTACTTTTGCCAGGAAGAAAAAGTGCCTGTTTATATCATGATAGGCTGCCGGTGCGATTTTGACCTGATATATCTTTTCGCTATCCACGCCGCGCCCCCTCTTTCGCCCCTTGCTCAATAGATTCATTTAACGCCGCTTCTAATTCGTCAACGCTGTATCCTTTTTCGCCATTGGCCCAGCTACGCTCCGCCTCTAACAATTTGAAAGCAAACGCAAGTTCCTCCTCGCGGCGGCTGTATGTTTCAATATCCATCAGCACAGTGTCACCCTCACCGTTGCGCGTCAGAAAAACCGGTGCCTTGCTGGAGCGGCAAATTTCCGCGATATTGTTGTAGTTTTTTCGAAGTTCGCTGGACGGTTTTATAATCGGTTGCATATTTTACCCCCTAGCTGTGTTGATACCCATATTATACCCAAATTTGTTCCGAGTTGCAATATGTATGGGGCTATAAATAATCGTCAGTGGCAGGCTTTTTGCATTACTCTCAAAATCCGTTGGTAAATCCGCTTGCATTATTACCAACATTTTTCTAACACTTTGCCCTGGATTCAGTTTTCAGCGGGCAGTTTCGCAAAGCTGGCCAGAATCAGGAATTCATTGAATTGTTTGTATCGCAACGCCGTTTTTGCAGACTTCAACTACCAGCAATAGACCCTGGGTGGCACAGAAGGAACAACCCAGCTCAACACTTAAAATCCCGTTCTGGCAACAGAGTGCCGGTTCGATTCCGGTCTGCGGCACAAATCAGTTAGGCAACTATCTGTCATATTGCATTTTGGAAAATACTTTCGCAAATATAAGTCAACCTTACAAAATTGAACTGCACCCCTATAACCCTATTTGGGATGTGATTCTGGTTCAGGAGATGGTGCAACAGGGCTACGTGATGGGGTAGTAGCCACAGAAGTTGGCGGTGGTTGAACAAGTTTACTTGATTCAATTCCTAATACGCCCTGCATCACACCAGAACACCAACGAACACCATCAACAACCAAAACATTGAGGCATAATTAACAGTAGCAGCTTTTCTATTGACGAATATTCTGTCACGCTGTATAATATCCCAAATAAGGGCATGTGCTACTGCTGTAAAAGCGGAGATTGACGTAGCCTTTAACACTGCTCTAAATGCAATAGTGCGTCAAATTATTGTTAGCGAAGGTGTCATAAGATGCATGGTACAAAAAGTAATGTGGCGGCAAATCTTTTGACCTTGCGTCGCTGGCTTAAACTTACTCAGAGAGAATTTATTGATACATACCTTGTAGATGAGGCTGGTACGCCGCTTATTAGCGTGGCCACTTTGTCCGGCGTGGAAAACGGTCTACAGAGCAATGTTCTGCCGCTGAAAGCCTCTATTGCAAGAAAACTTATGGTGGACGCCGATGTTTTCGAAATAGACCCCGATTCCTTCGCGAAGAATATCGAACTCTTCTTCAGTGGGCTCGTTAACAACTGCAGCGGTTCTTCCCTCTCCGCTCACGGCGGCAATACGGTAGAATCGCTAGTGCAGATTTTATCTGACTATTTGATGGACGCTATGATTAGCGGTGAGCTCAAACCGGGAGATAAGCTGCCATCCGACCGCAGTTTGAGCGCTACTTATGGTGTGGGGCGCAGTTCTATCCGGGAAGCACTCAAAGTGCTAAGCGCCCTCGGGCTGATTAACATTTCTCCGGGACAGGGGACGTTTATCGCGTCAGGGCATACCGACTTCTTTCTTGCACCGCTTTCCTGGACGCTGTTTATAGGGCAAAATGACGCCGTACATCTGCTTGAGCTTAGAGAAATTCTCGAGTCCGAAACCGCCCGCCTTGCAGCGACCAACGCAGACCAATCTGCCTTAGCCGAGCTTGCGGTTCAGTACAATCAAATGCGGAGCGCCTATGAGTCCTCCGATTTCCAAGCCTTTCTGGATTCTGACCTCGGTTTTCACCTGGCTGTCGCACGCTGTTCGAGTAACCCAATCTACCACCGTCTTTTGCACACAGCACGGAAAATGCTCTCGCACATAAGCAAAAGCGGTATGGTAACCATTGAGCAGCTAGATGAAATCTACGCAGAGCACCATGCTATATACACCGCTATTGTAGATAGAGACGGGCAAAACGCTCGCCAACAAATGCAGATACACCTTGCGCGTGCCCGTAATCGTTATACTTGTTTCACTTCAAAAGAAGAACACTTTTGAAGCTGCGGCAAGAACAGCTGCAGTCAGCGCTACGCACTGGAAAGCCCGTGTATACACCATTAGCGGCCTTGCCGCAACACACTCTACGAGTGTGTAAACCCTCATTAGCAAACCCCAGCCACCGCTCTCGTTTTGTCTAAACGAAGAGAGGTGGTTTGTTTATTATGTTAAAAAAATCACATGCAACTTTGGAGAATAAGTATATTGTACATCGGCAGTTAAAGTGCTAAAATTGTAATAGGGTTACCGGTCAACCAATTTCAATATGGGTTTGAATGGAGCAGTAGCTAGCAAACTATCATTGACAAGAAGGAGATGTTTTTATGGCAACGGTAAAAAAATTTAGCAACCTTTCATTAACGACCCAAATTGTTATCGGAACGGTTCTTGGCCTGATTATAGGAACTATTGTTGGCCCCGCTATTGCCGACATACGGATTGTTGGAGATATTTTCCTTAGGCTTATTCAGATGGCTGTACCACTGCTGATTATGGGTGCGGTTATCGAAGCTATCGGGAAAATAGAGCTTAGATCCCTGGGTAAAATCGGGATTAAGCTTGCGGTATGGTTTACCGCCACTTCTGCCTTGGCGGGCACACTGGCACTATCCATATCACTGCTTATTAATCCCGGCCGGGGAATCCCCTATGGTGCCCTTGCGGTTGCCGAAGTTCCGGCGGCTATGGTAGATATGCCTCAGCAAACAATGACACAAGTTATCCTTGGATTCTTTGGGACAAATATTGTAGGCTCTTTGGCTGCCGGCACTCTTATACATATCATCGTTTTCTCCCTTTTCTTTGGGACCGCACTTAGCATGTATACGTCAGCAACGGGTAATACCATGCTAATCGACGGTATTTCCAGCTTTAATAAGGTTTTGTTGGGTATGCTTAAAAACATTATGAAACTGGCACCAGTTGGTATTTTCACCTTGATGTGCTGGGTGGCCGGACATCTCGGGCTTGCCATTGTTCTTCCGCTTCTGAGATATCTTTTGACGCTTTGTTTAATATTAGCAGCATATTATGCTATCAGTTTCACCGGGGTATCCCTCTATGTTGGGGTTAGCCCAATCAAAACTTTCAGAAAATTGTCCGGTTCGATAATAATGGCTACAACTACAACATCCTCTGCCGTTACCCTTCCGACTTTGATAGACGAAGTGGTTAACAAATTAGGAGCAAGCCGGAAGATATCCAATACCGTTAATCCTTTGGGCATAACCTTAAATGCCGACGGGCAAGCCATGTTCACTGCCGCAGGACTGGTAATGATGAGCCAGCTATTTGGTATGGACTTGAGCATTGGTACGCTGGTACAAATGGTCGTTTTGGGTACCCTTGCCACTTTCGGTATTATAGCCGTACCGGGCGGCGCCCTGGTTGCTTTGGCAGCATTAATGCCTCAGTTCGGCATACCCATTGAAGGTATTGCCATAATTGCCGGGGTAGACTGGTTTAGAGGTATGATCACCACACCGGCAAATATCACTGGGGATGGATTGGTTGCCATGGCTATTGCAAAAGATGAAAATGAATTTTACAAGGAAGTATATGACGGAGTACTTACGGCCGAAGAAGCTGCGGAAAAATATGCAGCAACCGGCGGTAAGGTTGTTACTACATAAGCTTAGCCAAAGTCTGTATATGTTTGGAAGGAGAGCACAGCGATGGATAAGCAGGTAACCTCAACCAGGATTCAAAAAGATATGGAGCTGTTTGAGCCATTTACACAGACGCCCGGCCAGGGCATCACACGCCTGCCATTTTCGATTGAGGTGCGCAAGTGTGTAGATGTGCTTACCAAACGTATGGAGCGTGCCGGTCTTACCGTGCGCGAAGACGTTGCCGGAAACTTAATAGGCAGGCTGGAGGGCAGTGAGCCTGACGCTCCCGCGCTTGTTATTGGCTCGCACTTCGATTCGGTCAAATCCGGCGGGAACTTCGATGGTATGGCCGGCATAATCGTTGGCATAGAAATTGTCCGAATGCTGCGGGATTCTGGAACCAAGTTGCGCAACCCTATTGAAATCATGGGCACCCATGACGAAGAGGGAATGCGATTTGGCACCGGTTTTTTCGGCACAAAGGCTATGATGGGAGAAATTGATGACGAATACTTGCTGAGGCTAAAGGATTCTGACGGTGTTTCGCTGTACGATGCGATGATTTGCTATGGCCTTTCGCCCGACAAAATCAAAGATGCCGCGCGAGACTACCAAAAGGAGATTGCCGCTTTCATCGAAGTGCATATAGAGCAGGGGCCTGTTCTCGAAAATTCGGGAACGCAGCTTGGGCTAGTCAACAGCATTGTCGGTATGCAACGGTATCTTGTTACGGTAACCGGACGGCCTGACCACGCTGGCACGACTCCTATGGATATGCGCATCGACGCAATGGAGTGCGCCTCCAAGCTGATTAGCCGCATGAGCGATTGGGCTAAAGAGGCGGGAGGCGAAGGAACTGTAGCGACAGTCGGGTTTGTGCAGGCTGCGCCCAACGCTATGAATATTATCGCGCAGGAAGTTATTTTCTCAGTAGATGTACGCTCTAAGGAAGCGTGCAGAATTGACCAAATCGTGGGAAATATGTGCGCTGAGCTAGAGGCTGTTTGCAGCGAAAAAGGCGCAACATTCAAAATTGACGAAAAGCTGAAGGTACCGCCTGCCTCGCTAGATGAAAAATTGCTAGCCATGTTAGCGAAAAGTTGTTGCAAGCTTGGTCTTTCCCATATGCATATGCCTAGTGGCGCTGGCCACGATTCTTTACAGACCGCCCCCAAAATTGACACTGCAATGGTTTTTGTTCCCAGCAAAAATGGCCGCAGCCACTGCCCGGAAGAGTGGACAGAGTACAGTGACCTTGCCAACGCGGCCCACTTGGTATACGATACACTTGTCAGTAACTATACTCATTCTACTTCAAAGGAAGCCCACTTTTGAAGACACGCCCTAAAGGGTGCTCCCCGGAGCTGCACGCCAGGTAAATCGTGTATACGCCATTTCGGGCTTGCGCCGCAACTCATGCCAGGCATGAGCTAACTTGAAAAGAAGGACGCTTTTCAAGTTAAATGTCTATATTAGTAAAGGAGAAAATCCGACATGATTCATAAAGCACAAGAGCAGAGGCGCTCGCTAGAGCCACAGCTCAAAGGTGGAAATGATACCGTCCGGCTGGTTCATTTTCTTGAAGAGGCACAGGCTTACGGCGCGGGCCGGCTGTTTGCAATTAGCATCATCCCGCCAGGTGGCTCAATCGGCTACCATACGCATACCGGTGATTTTGAGATTTACTATATCCTAAAAGGCACGGCCAAAGTTGTGGATAATGGCGTGGAGGACATACTTTACCCCGGAGACAGCATGACCTGCCGAGAAGGTGACAGCCACAGCATTGAAAACAACGGTGAATGTGACCTGGAATATGTCGCGATTATTCTGTATACTGAGGGAAAAGGGGAATAAGTTATGGGTTATCCGGGAGATATTCTCAGCACTAGGGCGATGATAAAGCATGGAGATTATGCGCTTATCCCGCCAACCGGTCTTGTAAACAACGTAGTACCGGGGCTTGAAAATTGCCGCGTGAGCATTGTAGCATCCCCCAGGTTGGGGGCAAGCTTTGTCCAGTATATAGTGGAAGCGCAACCCAATGTTGGGCACACCTCCTCCCCTTTTGCGGCGGAAGATGGGGTTGAGAGCTTTTTGTACTGCATATCCGGCAAAGGTGAAGTGACTGTTGACGGACAGAAAGAAGCGCTCAGCGAAGGGGTGTATGCATACGCGCCCGCAGGCAAGGGTATTTCATTTTCCAACCCATCGGACACTCCGCTACGCTTGGCCTTATACAAGCAGCGCTATGACCCGCTGGAAGGGTACAAGGCTCGGGCGATATTCGGCAACGCAAGCAAGATAGAGTACCGCGTTTACGACGAAATGGAAAACGTACTCATCAAGGACTTGCTTCCCACCGACCTTGGGTTCGATATGAATTTTCACATACTTTCCTTCCTGCCCGGTGGAAGTCATCCGTTTATTGAAACACATGTACAAGAACACGGCGCATATATTCTTTCGGGTGAGGGAGCTTATTATTTGGGTGGAGAATGGCGCATGATTAAAAAGGATGACTTCGTTTGGTTTGGGCCATTTACCACACAAGGGGCTTACGGCGTTGGCAGAGAGCCATTTACTTATGTTTACTCAAAAGACTGCAACAGGGATGTGCGCATATAGGTTGTTCTCAATTTCTTATGACCTCTATATCTAACCGCGACAGCTATAATTAAAGGCTTTTGCAGCTCTTCTTGAGTTTCTGGGTCTTGATATTCCATAGGTTTAACAACAGCGCCCGGAGCTTACTTTGCTCCGGGCGCTGCATGAGTCGCGGAAATACTTAGCGTGTCCAACCGCTTATATATTCTCCCTGATTCTAATTTCTATCTTCGTATAAAAAAATTCGTGTTCAGGCCGTATGCCCATGCCCACATAATTCATAAGTATATCCAAGGGCTTCGTGCCTTGAGTAAATGGCTGCTGCGTAATCGTAGCCACAATCGCACCATTGTGAATCAACTTTCTGGTGGTGGCCGTGCTGTCGTGGCTTATTATTTTTATTTTGCCGGCAAGACCTGTTTCCTCTACAGCCTTACAGGCGCCCTCAACTCCGGCAGAGGCGAGGTATAGCGCGTTGATTTGCTTGTGCTGCTGCAAAAACTGTTTGGTTGCGGCAAAGCTTTTGAGATCGTCATCGTAGTTAACTGTTGTGCCGACAATATTGAGACCACTGTACGCCTGCGCAACCTTTTGCGTAAATCCCGCGGAGCGCTCCGCATGGCCGTCAACCAGCGGATGGCCAATGATTATGCCAACATTAGCCTGACCGCCTGTCACAAGATTCATAAGGCCGGCAGCGGTTTCGCCGCTTTTGAAACAATCGCTGCCGACATAGGCCAGCCGGAGCGATTTATCGCTGTCTTTTATGTCTGTGTTTACAGTAACCACCGGAACACCCGCCTGCGTCAGCTCACGTACACGCTCAATAACCACTGGATGGTTGATTGGCGTTATAGCCAGTCCATCTATACCAGACTTGGCCAGCCCATCTATAAGCGAAGCTTGCAACTCCGGGTCGTCAATTTTTGCGTAGCGAGTATTAACACTCACACCGTATTCTTGCAAGCCAAGGGCGCGGCTCTCTATGCCGCGAACAACATCGAGAAAAAATGGATTTGAAGTTGTACTGGCAAACAAGATGAACCCAAAACGCAGATTTTTTTTGCGTATTGCCAAGGTTTTGCCGGCAATGTTTGGCGAGTAGTTGAGCGTCTGTGCAATGCTGTGTACACGCTCCGCAATTTCCGGCCTTACCGCCCCGCGATTATTTAAAACGCGGTCTACCGTACCCCTGGAAACGCCCGCCAAATTAGCTATATCCTTGATAGTAGCCATTCATTTTCCTCTGTAAATAAAATAATTTCTTCGTATATAATAAGTTATTTTATAGTGTTTGTAAAGTTGGAAATCTGAGGCGGGGTAACGCAGGTCAATGCGCACAAAAAATATATTGCGTTTTGGCGAAACCCATAAATAATTCGAAGGTTATTGACATCGATTACACTCGTATATTATACTGGCCATATGTATCGTGCTCGAGCACATTTGATCGACAGCGCGATAAGGAGGGAAAACTAATGGGGCAAGAAATAAAGCTGCGAGTCAGCAATATCGAAAAGTCTTTCCCCGGTGTAAAGGCTTTGCAGAATGTTGACTTTATTGTAAAGAAAGGCACTGTCCACGTGCTTTGCGGCGAGAACGGTGCCGGCAAAAGCACGCTTATGAAAATTATTAACGGTATTTACCAGCCTGATAAAGGGCAGATATATATTGACGAAAAGCCGGTGAAAATAAGCAACCCCATCCAGGCGCGCAACCTGGGCATCTCTATGATTTTTCAGGAGATGAACTTTGTATCGGAAATGAGCGTTGAGGAAAATATTTTTCTGGGAAGGCTGCCTGTAAACAAGTTTGGTAAAGTCGACTGGAAGTATGTGCGAGAACACACACTTCAGTTGCTCAAAGATGAAAACTTGCCCTACCCGCCGGATCTCCAACTGAAAATGCTCACCATTTCGGACATCCAGATGCTTGAGATCATCAAGGCAATATCTTATAAATCTGACATCATCATTATGGATGAGCCCACATCCGCTATAACGCAAAAAGAAGTTGAAAAGCTGTTTGAGAAAATTGAGGCGCTCAAGGCGCAAGGCGCGTGCGTAATTTACATCTCACATAAGCTAGATGAGATTTTTAGAATCGCGGACGACATAACGGTCTTCCGCGACGGTATGGTTGTTTCTACCGGCCCGGCGAGCGAAACTGATATTAACACCGTCATCGCACAAATGGTCGGGCGCAAGCTTTCGGGCGACTTCCCGAAGGAGGAGGCCGAAATCGGAGAAAAGCTGCTGGAAGTCGATGACTTTACGCAGCCCGGCGTGTTCAGCGATATAAGCTTTGACCTACGAAGAGGCGAAATCATAGGTTTCGCGGGGCTGATGGGTGCCGGGCGCACCGAAGTTATGCGGGCGATCTTTGGGCTGGATAGCTTTGAGCGCGGTAAAGTTAAATGCCGCGGACAAAGAATTACTATTAAAAACGTTCGGGAGAGCATCAATAACGGGCTCGTTATGCTCTCGGAGGATAGGCGTAGGTACGGCATTATCCCAGTCAGGAGCGTTAAGGAGAACGCGACGCTCTCGAGCCTTAAAAAAATCATTAGGGGCGGCTTTCTCAACGCGAAGAGGGAGGCTGAGCTGGTGGGCGAGCTGTTCAGCAAAATGCGGGTTAAGACCCCGACTATTGAAACTGCTATCCAAGCGCTCTCGGGCGGGAACCAGCAAAAGGTTATTTTGTCCAAGTGGATGATGTGCGAACCCGACATCTTAATCCTGGACGAACCCACACGAGGCATTGACGTTGGCGCCAAGTACGAAATTTACAAGTTGATGAGCGAGATGGCCAAGGGTGGCAAGGGTATCATAATGGTGTCGTCAGAGCTCCCTGAGCTGATAGGCATGTGCGACCGGATTTACGTAATGCACAAGGGTAGAATCTCAGGTGAAATAGCTCGGAAAGATTTTTCTCAAGAACGCATTATGTACTACGCTACAGGTACCGAAAACAACGCAATCTCTTAGAGGGGAGGTATACACATGGAAGCAAAAGCTATAATGCAAACAGTGCTAAAGAGGTACAACATTTACCTTGTGCTGCTGCTTTTATTCATAGTTGCCACCATTCTCAACCCGAACTTCCTCACAGCTGCAAACATGACCAACGTTGCAAGACAGTTGGCTGTTACGACAATTCTCGCGTTTGGTGCGACTATACTGATTATCGGAGGGATGCTTGACCTTTCGGCCGGTTCGGTTTTGGCGCTTTCCGGTGTTGTGGCCGCGCAAGTGTTTGTAGACACCCAATCCCTCTTCCTCTCCATGTTCTCGGGAATTTTAGTGGGTATGGCGTGTAACTTTGTCAATGCAGTCATGGTGGCAAGCTTTAGGGCCCCGCCCTTCATCGCAACCCTGGCGATGATGACAATGGCCAGGGGTGCCGCGCTGCTCTACACAAACGGCCAGAATGTTTTGCAACTGGGCCGCTTTAGCGAGTTTGGGCAGGGGTCCGACCCGTTCTTCGGTATCCCCTACCCTATCATATACCTGTTCGTGCTATTTTTGCTCACCTGGTATCTGCTTAGGCACACCCGCTTTGGGCGCTCGATTTACGCCATCGGCGGCAACGAAGAGGCGGCCAGGGCTTCGGGCATAAACGTAGTTCAGTCCAAGTACATGGCCTACTTAATAAATGGCGCCTTTGTGGGTATTGCGGGCGTGCTGTTTATGTCGCGCATAAATGTGGGGCAACCCAACGGAGCCATAGGTTATGAGTTCCATGCACTCACCGCAGCGATTATCGGTGGCACCAGCTTTTCTGGCGGTATCGGTACTGCGGCAGGTACACTTGCCGGCGCGTTTATAGTGGGGTTCCTCAACAATATAATGAACTTGACAGGCGTAAGCTCGTTTATACAACAAATTGTGCGCGGCGCAATTATTGCCCTTGCTGTAATCTATGATATATGGATGAAGAACAGAAAAACCAAAAGCGTACTTGGAAGCATAGAAAACAAAGATGGAAGTGACAAAGGTACCAATAGAACAATTGAAAATGGTACAACCACCGACACTGACAGCGGGACCAAGATCGACACCTAGCGTGTTGGTTTGGCAGTATTAGATGAACAACATTTTTAGAAAGAAGGTAACGAATATGAAAATGAAGTTAATTCTTGCAGTGGTATTGGTTGTCGCGCTTTTGGCTGGCTGTGCAACAACACCGGCACCAGCACCGGCTGCACCGGCAACTCCGGCCCAAGACGCTCCAGCACAGGATGCACCTGAAGCCCCTCCCACTGACGGCGAAGTCTTCCGTGTAGCCTACATAGCGAGAGCACAAGCTGACGCCTTTGCCGCATGGCTCGCCAACGCCGTGCTCGAAGAGGCCGCAAACTACCCCAACATTGAGGTCACAGTTTTTGACGGCCAGGCCTCGGACAGTGTTGTAAACACACACATAGAAAACGCCATCGTAAACCAGTTTGACGTTATCATCGTGCAGCCGCACAACGGCGAGGCGCAAAGGCCTTTCGTTGAGCAGGCTGTGGCGGCAGGAATCCACACTATCACAACAAACGCACGCATCGACGGTATCCCCGGCTCGTCCTCTGTCGACGCCGACCCCTTCGAGCAAGCCGCCGTTAATGCACGCGTTGCTATTGACCAAATTCCTGAAGGTGCCAACGTTGTCGTGCTCAACGGCCCTCCCGGAAACTTCCACGCTGACGAGCGCCGCCGTGCATGGCAGGCTGAGTTCTTTGATGCTCGCCCGGACGTTACAATAGTTGGCGAGCAAATCGCTAACTGGAACATCGACGAAGCCATGTCCTTTATGGAGGACTGGATGATTGCCAACGACAGAATCGATGCCATCATCTCCATGAACGACAATATGGCTCTAGGCGCGCTGGAAGCTGTTAGAGGCACTGCGTTTGAAGGGCTGCTTGCCTATGGCGTAGACGGCACCGCAGAAGCTGTACTCTCTATCCAAGCGGGCGAAATGACCCAAACCACCCTGCAGTCGGCTTACGACCTGGCCGAGCTGCTGCTCCAAACTTCCTACAGGCTGCTGATGGGCCTCGATACTGAAATACACGTTGACGTGGGCAACCCCATCGTTACCATCGACAACGTTGAAGATTTCATCGAACTGCACAGAAGAGCTGGGGCGATTTCCTAACTGGTTTAAAAAGACCGAACATAGCGACTACCGAGCAGGCTGCCCCATTAATTTGGGGTAGCCTGCAGTACAAAGGGGGACTATTGCATGATTAATAAAGCGGTGTTTATGACCGGCCTTAATAAGCTGGAAATTCGAGATATTCCAATGCCACAGGTAAAAGGCAACGAAGTGCTGGTAAAGATCGAATATGTGGGCATTTGCGGCTCTGACGTACATTACCTAGAACACGGCAAAATCGGCAACTTTGTAGTCGAGGGCGATTTTATTCTTGGGCACGAATGCGCAGGAGTGGTAGCCGCAGCCGGACCGGACGTAAAAACTTTGAAAGTTGGCGACAAGGTCGCGCTGGAGCCCGGCCAAACCTGCGGTCAGTGCGAGTTTTGTAAAGGCGGCAAGTACAACCTCTGCCCGGATGTCGAGTTTTTGGCGACGCCGCCGTACCAAGGGTGCTTGCTCAACTACATCGCCTACCCCGAAATCATGGCGTTCAAGTTGCCAGATAACATGAGCACAAAAGATGGCGCGCTTGTAGAGCCGTTCGCTGTTGGTATCCATGCTGCAAATCAAGGCGGCGTTACACTGGGCAGCTCAGCGGTTGTGCTGGGAGCCGGCTGCATCGGACTTATGACACTCGCTGCCTGCAAAGCGTTTGGCGCCGGCGACGTAACCGTGGTCGATGTTATGGAAAACAGGCTGGAGTGTGCTAAAAAACTTGGCGCAACGCGGGTCATAAATGCCCAAACCCAAGACGTAGAAAAAGAGCTGCTTGCCGCCACAGATGGCAAAGGCGTAGACATCGTGTTCGAAACCGCCGGAACCACGAAGACAATCAGCCAAACGGCCAACCTCGTAAAGACCGGCGGCACCATTGTGCTGGTCGGCATGGCCCCGGAAGACATAATACCCTACAACATCGCGAAGATTCTGGCAAAAGAGGCACAGATTAAGACTGTCTTCCGCTACAGAAATATTTACCTGCAGGCGATCGACGCGATTTCCGGTGGCACAGCCCGCGTTTCTGACATTGTAACCCACGAGTTCTCATTCGATGAGGCTGCGCAGGCGTTTGACTTCGTAACCAAAAACAAGTGTGACGTTGTTAAAGCCGTAATACATGTTGGGTAAGCTCTACAATTAATAGGAAGGTGATAATATGCGGCATCTAATTGGTGTAGATATTGGCACATCGGGGGCTAAGACCGTACTGTTTGACGAGGCCGGCAATCCGCTTGCTTCTAAGACGGCTGAGTACCCCCTGTACCAGCCGCAGAATGGTTGGGCCGAGCAAAACCCCGAACACTGGTGGGATGCCGTAGTATCTACCTTGAGCGAAGTTCTAAAGCAAAGTGGTGTGCCCAAAGAAAGCGTGGCGGGAATAGGCCTGTCCGGGCAGATGCACGGCTTGGTCATGCTGGATAATCGCGGCGACGTGCTGCGCAATTCAATCATATGGTGCGATGGGAGAACCACCAAGCAGTGCGATAAAATAACAGAAAAAGTCGGCGCAAAGCGTCTTATGGAGATTACCGGCAACCCCGCACTGCCCGGCTTCACCGCGTCAAAAATACTATGGGTTCGGGAGAATGAGCCGGAAATCTACGCGAAATGTGCTCACATTTTGCTGCCTAAAGACTACATCCGCTATAAGCTCACCAGAGTTTTTGCCACAGAGGTCTCGGACGCGTCCGGCATGAATCTGATGGACATTCCGGGCCGCCACTGGAGCGACGAAATCCTCGAGTGCCTGGAAATTAATCGTTCTTTGTTGGCTGACTTATACGAATCCTACGAGGTGACAGGTGAGGTCACACCCGAGGCAGCGGCTCTTACAGGGCTTGCGGCTGGCACCCCTGTGGTTGGCGGCGCGGGAGACAACGCCGCAGCGGCCGTGGGCACCGGCGTGGTAGAGACCGGCCGCGCCTTTACAACCATCGGCACGTCTGGCGTTATCTTTGCGCACACCGACAAAGTGCTTATTGAGCCGGCCGGCAAAGTACACACCTTTTGCGCGGCGGTGCCCGGCGGGTGGACGGTGATGAGCTGCACGCTTGCCGCCGGTGGCAGCCTGCAATGGTTCCGCAATAACTTCTGCGCCCCTGAGGTGGCCGTAGCGCAGGATATGGAGATTGACCCTTACGAGCTGATTGTAGCCCAGGCCGCCAAAGTGCCTATCGGAGCAGGCCGGCTGCTCTTCTTGCCTTTCCTGATGGGTGAGCGCAGCCCGCTGCTCAACTCGGACGCGCGCGGCGTATTCTTTGGACTTAGCGGAGTGCACACCCGACGAGACATGTTGCGGGCAGTGCTGGAGGGCATTGTATACTCTCAGCGGGATTGCTTGGATGTGCTCAGGGGTATGGGCGTGACTTTTGACCGAATGATGGCTACCGGAGGCGGTGCGCGAAGTTCCCTGCTGCGCCAAATGCTTGCCGATAATTACAATTGTCCTGTTGTGGCCGCCGATAGCCAAGAAGGGCCGGCCAAGGGCGTGGCAATTTTGGCCGGCGTTGGCACCGGGGTATATAAGAGCGTGCCGGAAGCTTGCAATAGCGTACTTAGCGACCACACGGCGCAACTGCCAGACCCCGACCGCCACGCCGCTTACACCCCTTACTACGAACTTTACAAGAGCGTTTACACGCAGCTAAAAGGTCAATTCACGACGCTGGCAAAACTATAAGGGAGGCGCGCTGTGGCAGAGATATTTGGGGAGATCAAAAAAATCGCGTACGAGGGGCCGGGTAGCAGGAACCCCTTGTCGTTTAAGCATTATGATCCGGAAAGAGTTGTCGCCGGGAAGAGTATGCGCGAGCACCTACCTTTCGCTATGGCCTGGTGGCATAACCTGTGTTACTGTGGGCAGGACATGTTCGGATCCATCACGATGGACAAATCATTCGGCGCACAGCCCGGAATTATGACCCACGCTTATTCCAAGGTTGATGCGGGCTTCGAATTCATGCAGAAGCTCGGCATCGACTATTTTTGCTTCCACGACACAGACTTGATTCCCGAAGCCTGCGACATTAACGAAACAAATGCGCGCCTTGACGAGCTATCTGACTATATAATCAAAAAAATGCAAGAAACCGGTATACGCTGCCTATGGGGTACGGCCAACATGTTTTCGTCCCCTAGGTATCTAAGCGGCGCGGGCAGCAGTAACAGTGCCGATGTCTTCGCATTTGCCGCCGCGCAGGTTAAAAAAGCCCTCGACCTAACGGTAAAGCTCGGAGGACGTGGCTATGTGTTCTGGGGAGGCCGCGAGGGCTACGAGACCCTGCTCAACACGGATGTCAAATTCGAGCAGGAAAACGTGGCCTACCTGATGAAAATGGCCGTGGCCTATGGCCGCAAGATTGGGTTTAGTGGCGACTTTTACATCGAGCCCAAGCCAAAGGAGCCCATGAAACATCAGTACGACTTTGACGCGGCGACGTCTATCGGGTTTTTGAAACAACACGGCTTGGAAAAGGATTTCAAGCTCAACATCGAATCAAACCACGCGACGCTTGCAGGCCATACATTTCAGCATGAGTTGCACATAGCGTCAATGAACGGCATGTTGGGGAGCGTCGACGCCAATAGCGGAGACCTTTTGTTAGGTTGGGACACCGATGAGTTCCCCAAAAATGTATACGATGCGACCATGTGCATGTACGAGATTCTGAAGGCCGGAGGCTTGAGCGGAGGACTCAACTTCGACGCCAAGAATCGAAGAGCCAGCTATACGCACGAGGACATGTTTCAGGCATATATTCTGGGAATGGACACGTTCGCGCTCGGCTTAATCAAGGCAGTCGCGCTAATAGAAGACGGCCGTATAGATGAGTTTGTAAAGGAGCGCTATGCAAGCTTTAGTACAGGCATCGGCGCAAAAATACGCCGAAAAGAAACTACACTTGAGAAACTGGCCGACTATGCTTCAGAGATGAAAAGCCTGGAACTGCCAGGTTCCGGCCGCCAGGAATATCTGGAGAGCGTGGTAAACTCGATATTGTTCGGCTAGCGGCCGATGAAAAAAACAGCCTGGGTGTGTACACCTAGGCTGCTTTTGGTATGTCTTAGCTGATCAGGAATCGCTCACATATGGGAGCAGTGCGATGTGTCGTGCGCGCTTGATTGCCAATGTCAGCTGGCGCTGATGGCCGGCGCAGGTGCCGGTAACACGGCGAGGAATAATCTTAGCCCTCTCGCTTATATAACGGCGCAGGCGGGGAATATCTTTGTAGTCGATATTGTAAATGCGGTCCACGCAAAAGGCACATACTTTTTTACGGCCCTTGCGTCCGCCGCGGGGGCGATCGGGTCTGTCAGGCCTATCGGGTCTGTCTGCCATGGTTACAGTCCTCCTTTCTAAATTTAGAAGGGTAAATCTCCGTCGTCTTCAATTTCAGCAAAGTCATCGGCGCTTCCGCTTGAGTAAGCCGGTGGGGCTGCAAAGCCGCCATCGCCTTCCCGGGCTGGGGGCGCGCTTGAATCGCTTGGCAAAGGCCGGGAATTCCCGCCGCCTTGACTTTCAGACTTGCTGCCCACAAAACGAACGTTTTCGGCCACCACTTCGACAGCGGTGCGCTTCTGGTCGTTTTTGTCGGTATAATTGCGAACCTGTATCGAGCCCTCAACCAAGATGAGCTTGCCCTTGCCAAAATAGCGGGAGACAAATTCGGCCTGAGTTCGCCAGGCGACAATGTCGATAAAATCGGCTTGCCGCTCGGTGCCTTTGGCTTGGTATGTGCGATCCACCGCTATACGGAAGGTGCAGACCGAAATCCCGTTGGGGGTCTGGCGCAGCTCGGGGTCGGCAACCAGCCGCCCCATAAGGATAGCCTTGTTGTACACTGCCAGCCCTCCCCTACTCTTGCTCGGGTGTCGCGGCCAGAGCTTCAGCGCTTGCTTCCGGAGCGGGCGCTGCAGGCGCCTCTTCTGCCTGAACTTCAGGCGCAGGGGCTGGAGCTTCGCTTACCGGCTGTGCTGCCGGCTTCGCGGGCTGCTGCTCGACTTCGTTGCGGACTACCAGGGAGCGCAGAACGCCCTCGGTGATTTCCAGCACACGATTGAGCTCTGCGGGAAAGTCGGGCTTGCACTCAAAGTGCCAGAGCACGTAGTAGCCGTCGTTCTCGTCTTCAATTGGGTACGCAAGCCGACGCTTGCCCCACTCTTCGATCTTTTCGACTGTGGCGTTTTCCGCTATAAGTGTTTTGAACTTCTCCACTAGAGCGGTAACGGCCTCCTCGCCAAGAGCGCAGTTGAAGATAAGGATGGTCTCGTAACGCATGGTTTGGTTTGCCATTCTTGTACACCTCCTTTTGGACATATGGCCCCCGGTAGCCGGGGACAAGGATGCTGCCCTTACTAAAAGCGGGCAGAACAGACTAGATTATACCAGCTTGGACGGGTTAAGTCAAGGAAAATCTTGTTTTCCGGCTGTGTACGGCTCCTAACATTGCTACAAAAGGTTGGAGCTAAACAGCAGAAAAGAGCCAATCACCTGGAAGCCGATAAACAAAGACAATCCCAGCAGTACAACGCCCAGCCGACTAACGCCGCCTACACGTGGCAAAAATGTCTGGTATTCGTTTGTGTGGCGGTGCTCCTGCATAGTCTCGTGTATTCTTGTTACAACCAGCCTGTGGTAGGCCCTGTTGGCATAGAGTGAAACAATAAGATTAAAGGAAAAGTTAAAGAAGACGGCCATTGTCAGCATGTTGGAGTAAAAATTTATCCTGGGCGTATTCGGTGCCACTTCTGGCGGGCCGGCAAGGCCATATTGGTAAAGCCCTTCCGGTAAGAACTCCCAAAACAGCACGAAGAACGGCACCGTACATAACAAAAAGATAAGCAGTGTCAAAGCGCCCATCCTGTACATTTTGCGGTAGAAGTAATAGAAGAAGCCCAAAAATGCCGCCGCTAAATTGGGTTGCAGAGCTCTCCCGTATTTTTCTATCTGATAAAAGCGCTCGAGGTAGTAGGTGTAGTTGGGTCCGACAAACATAGCGACGTCCTTAGCAGAAAACCCACCCACTTTTTCGCTTTGATCCAAGCCTGCATATGGGTCGCTATAGTCCTGGCTTGGCTGATAGGGAGGGTTGTAAGTATATGCCCCATTGTTTGGGGCACCATCTTGTACGGTACCTGGCCTGCCGCCAAACCCGCCCATCCCCTGTCTCTGGTGGCAAGGCGGTGAGTTGCCCACTGTCAGTGAACTGCCACATATCTGGCAAAAAAGGGCTTCGTTAGGGTTGGCGGAGCCGCACCTTTGGCAGGTCTTGGAGCTTGCGCGGTTTTCTGCGCCGTGCCCGCCGGGAATACCCTCATCGGCGGGTGGGCGCCACTCCTTACCGTTTAAGTGATCCTTTGTAAACGCGCACTCACCGCACTGCGCATAACACTCCCTGTGGTGAGGCGCACCGCAAACAGGGCAGACAACAACATCGTCCGCCTGCGCAAAGCGCTTGCTGCACACAGGGCACTTAACCCCCAGGTAGTTAGCCATAAAACCCTCCGCCTTGTGGTAACTGGAAAATGAGAGCCGGTAGAGGCGACCTCGCAAGTCATGAAATCCCACACACTTTGTGATTGCCTCATTATTTCCCATCAATCATTTTACATGAAAGATTTATCGAACAAACAGAAGGTTTATGCACAAATTGTAAATAAATTATGTATGTTCTGCTTGCCCGCGTTGGATTCGACCTCTTGGGCTTTACAATATCCTTCCCTTGGACTATAATGTAAAAGCTACAAAAAACTGGGGGAGATTATGTTAATTTACGACGAAGCGCGTTCACGGTTGCGGGACTGCATTCCCCTGCTGGAAGACCTATCCTCCACTATAGGAGTTGATGGGCTGAGAACCGAGCTGGCCGAGCTGGAAAAACAAGCGGGCGACCCCAACTTTTGGGACGACCCCCAAGGCAGTCAGGCCGTACTCAAACAAACTAAGCAGCTTAAGGGCAAGCTCGATTCCTATGAAGGCGTGCAAGCGCTGCACCTAGAAACAACCGAATTGGTCGCCCTGGCTGAAGAAATGGACGACCAAACTGTAATGGACGAAGTGGCCGAAAACGTCCGGAAAATTGAGCGCCGCCTGGCAGAGCTAAAGCTCGCGGCTCTGCTCACCGGGGAGTATGACGCCAACAGCGCTATACTCTCCTTCCACGCGGGGGCCGGGGGCACCGAAGCCCAGGACTGGGTGCAGATGCTTCACCGTATGTACTGCCGCTGGGCCGAGCGCCACAGCTACAAAGTCAAGGTGCTCGACTACTTGGCCGGTGAAGAAGCCGGCATCAAGAGCATCTCCATCTCAATTGAGGGGGAGAATGTTTACGGTTACCTGCGCTCAGAAGCGGGGGTGCACCGGCTGGTGCGCGTCTCCCCTTTCGATTCTTCGGGGCGGCGGCACACCTCTTTCGCCTCGCTGGAGGTCATGCCCGAAATTGAAGACTCCGGCGAAGTCGTCGTCGACGAGAACGACGTTAAGATGGATGTCTTTCGGGCGAGCGGCGCGGGCGGGCAGCACGTTAACAAGACGTCCTCTGCTGTGCGTCTGACCCATCTGCCCACCGGCATTGTGGTCAGCTGCCAAAATCAGCGCAGCCAACACCAAAACCGCGACGTCTGCCTAAAGATGTTGCGCTCCAAGCTTGCGGAAATTAAGCAGCGCGAACACCTTGAGAAAATCGAAGATATAAAGGGCGAGCAGAAGGAAATCGGCTGGGGCTCGCAAATACGCTCTTATGTATTTATGCCGTATACATTGGCCAAAGATCATCGCACCGGCTTTGAGTCCGGCAACATAGGCGCGGTGATGGACGGCGAGATTGACGGGTTTATCAATGCTTACCTGACGTCTTCGATCGCTTAGCGAAAAAAGTATTAAAGAGCCTCGCAGTTTAGTTGCCGCGAGGCTCTTTGCAATGAGTTTCAAGACACATTTTACGTGTATTGGGGGCCTCAATGTGTACGATATTGCCATTGTTGGGCTTGGCCCAGCCGGAGCGTTTCTCGCTTCGCACTTGGACAAGAACTACCGAGTAATCGCTCTGGACAAAAAACTGCCGGGCGATGAGAGTGCGTTCCGTAAGCCTTGCGGAGGGCTGCTCGCCCCGGATGCGCAAAAGTCGCTCTCCTGCTTCAACATGAGCTTACCAAAAGATATCTTGGTCAGCCCACAAATTTTCAGCGTGCGTACGATTGATATAAAGACCGGAATCATCCGTAACTACCAGCGCCACTATATAAACCTAGACCGGCATAAATTTGACCAGTGGCTGACAGAACAGATACCAGGGCATGTTGAGGTGCACAGCAGCACCACCTGCACAAATATTTCCCGCGAGAGCGACGGGTTTAGAATAACTTATACCCAAGGGCATCAACAACGGGAAATTCGCACAAAGTATCTTGTGGGGGCCGATGGCGCAAACTCTATTGTCCGGCGCTCACTTTTCGGTGGTTTTCGCATTCGCAGCTATTTGTCTATTCAGCAGTGGTTCGCGGACACTCACGGCACACCGTTCTACTCCTGCGTCTTCGACCCGGACATAACCGACTCGTACGCTTGGGGACTCACTAAAGACGACAGCTTTATCTTTGGCGGCGCGTTCGAGGTAAAGACCGCCAAACGGGACTTTGAGGCGCTCAAGGAAAAGTTGCGGACATACGGCTTCCGGCTTGAGAGCCCGCTTAAAACCGAGGCTTGTCTTGTCTTGCGCCCCACAAGGCCTGGCAACTACTGCCTCGGCGACGATAACGCCTTCTTGATTGGTGAGGCGGCCGGGTTTATCAGCCCCAGCTCTCTCGAGGGGATAAGCTACGCGATTGACAGCGGCTACGCTCTTTCCCAGTGCCTAAACACCCTCGGTAGCGCCCCAGGCCGGGAGTACAGAAAAAGAACGCGCAAAGTCAGAATGCGGCTAGCCGCCAAGCTTTTCAAACGGCCGTTTTTGTACTGCTCGCTGAGCCGAAAACTGATAATGAAGAGCGGGCTGCGGACAGTGCGTGTGTTTAAATAATTGACAAAAACGTCGCCTTTTCGCTATATACGTCAAGCTTAATCGAGCGCGCAACGCACAAAGTCCCGCATCTGCTCGTCTTTGTATTCTTTCACTGCTGCCTCAAGTGGGTCGGCGATACCGGGGTAAACTTCCTCGGCGCCGTGCCAGAGGCCACGCACCAGAACGTCGGCGTGTTCAAACTCGGCACACGCCTTGTAAACCCCTGCCATGAGTTCACTCGCCAGAATAGTCGCTATCCGCCTCAGAACATCAGCCTGCCCCAGCCTCTTCCCGACCCTGAACCCGAAAAATCCAGGGTCGGGGTCTATTGTGCCAACGTACAGCATACAGGCGTTGCGCACTTCTTGCTCAAGGCGGTTTCCCAGCGCAATTGCCACCTGCGTCTCAGAAGAAAGGAAGGCCTCCTTGTAGGTGGACACAACCATCTTTTTACCCGATGCGTTGGGAGTACTTGCCCAACTTTTAAGGGTGAGTAGAAACCACAAAAACTTGTCGCTGGTGCGGGTTTTCTTTTTGTTTGAGAAGCTGTACCTAGCCGCCCACCATGCTCTAGCCACCTTTACGTCTGGCTCCTCGCAAAACTCGCCGGTCTCCAGCATTTCCAGGCGCTCTATGGGGTCGAGGATTTTTCGCGTTTCAGCCAGGAATTCCTGGACTGCTGCTTCGTTGTCTGGGTGCATTTTCACGTCCTCCTAGCGGAGATAATTCTTGTGCTCTCAAGCCTCTACTATCTTCGCGACATATAATCCTACTTTTACAAGTTCGTTATATGCATCAAAAATATCAATTCCATCCATTTCTATTTTCCGCGCTTCACCAGGCGTTTCGCGAGAAAAAGTATCCCATGCGGTAATAAGAGCATCTGTTTGCGCAAGACCATACTCTTTTAGAGATTTTATATACTTTGCGGGACTGTTGCTATAGATACTTATGATTTTGTATTTTTGTATATAAACTTCGTCCCCTGTGGTGTGTGATGCAATTGCATACTGCGAAAGGCCGTCATTCAGCAATAAAGCACCATTCTTCCTGCTCCGACAGAGGTAGTTCAAAAACAAAAAACAAAGGCTCCAAAAGCTGATTAATAAATTGGTTGACAAACGATTGTATTTTCTCAAAGCTTAGATTTAATGTAATACTTTTCTCTAAAACCTGAAACTCTTCCTTAATTCTTTCAGGGAAAGGAATTGTAACCCCGGAAGCTATCCGAAACATAGAGCTACCTCCGCAAATTCCTAATCATACACATACTGTAGAAATTCCCTCAGTCACAATAAATGACAGTAACATCCCGGTGAAATTGCAGCACAGACGCCGGCACCTGCGGCGTGACCGGCCCGTTTATCGTTTTGTCCAAAGCCCAGGTTTTATCTGAGCCACTGGCTATCAGCAGAATACTCCGCGCCCGCATAATCGTACCGATACCCATGCTGAACGCCTGAGTGGGAACTTTCTCCCCGGGGCCAAAAAAACGGGAATTGGCGTCCAGCGTATCTTTGGCAAGGCCTGTCTGGTGGGTGCCCGGGGCAAAGCTCTCACCCGGCTCGTTAAAGCCGATGTGGCCGTTGCGCCCAATCCCCAATAGCTGGAGGTCGATGCCGCCCAGCCCTTCAATCAGCCGCTCGTAGCGTAGACACTCCACTTCCGCATCTTTAGCCATACCATCCGGAAGGTGGGTGTTGCTCTTTGCGATATTCACATGGTCAAAAAGCTTTTGGCGCATGAATTGGGCATAGCTCTGGGGGTGCTCGGCAGGTAGACCGCAGTATTCATCCAGGTTTACAGTGGTGACGCACGCGAAGTCAATCACGCCCTGACCACAGAGCTCTGCCAACTCGGAATAGACGCCAACCGGCGTGCTGCCAGTGGCTAGTCCGAGCACACTGCTCGGGTCGCGTATTATCTGCGCCGCTATGAGAGCGGCGGCCTTTTTGCTCAGGTCTACGTAATTAGCGGCTTTTATAACTTTCATGGTATCACTCCTTGTGTAAAATCAGCTTATACATTTGCTTGCTCATGCGTTTTTATTTTATTCAGCGCGGCTATCATCGATACCATGGCACCCAGCAGGATGGCAAGAAAGATTGGGAACAGCCCATGCCCAAGCCTAGCGGCTATTACGCCAAATAGGGGCGGCAAAGCTGTGGCGCCGATATTCGCGCTGGAAATCTGTACACCGATAGCCGCTTGAGAATGTTCCGCCCCAAACCTTGCAGGTGCCGAGTGAACCATATTCGGGAATATTGGCGCGCAACCCAGCCCCATTAAAAAGAACCCAATCATAAACGCTGCGTTCCCTATGGGAATCCAAAGGAAGATAATCCCAAGCCCAAATAGTGCACATCCAAGCCAAATTATCTGCCTGCTGGTGAGCAGCACGGTCACGAATCCAGAAACCAATCGCCCAATGGTTATGCCCAAAAAGTAGAGCGCAAGCCACCCCGCAGCGAGCTCTGGAGCGATCCCCCTGGCAATTACAAGGTAACTTGTTCCCCACAACCCAACCGTTGCCTCCGCTGCGTTGTAGACGAAAAAAATTGCGGTGGACAGCTTAAACCCACGCAGGCGAAAAAGGCCGTTATAGCTTAGAGGGGTTTTGTCGGCCTGAATCGCACCCCCAGAAGCCTGCGCGAATTTTTTCCAAAGGGGCAGAGAGAGAAGCAGTGCCACCGCGATACAGAGCACAACCACCCCGGTTATCTGGTACCCCACTCGCCACGAACTCACCGAAATACCGTGTGCCATAAAGATCGGTCCGGTTGCCGCCCCCACACCCCAAAAACAGTGGTGCCAGTTCATCTGTCTGGCCTTGAAATGCAGGGCCGAATAGCTGTTTAGTAACGTGTCCGCAAAGCCGACGCCAACACCCAGAGGAAAGGCGAGCAGGCCAATCAGCATAAAGTTCTCTGCCAAAGAGAACCCTAAAAGGCTAAAGGCTATCATCAGCATGTTCGCGAAAACACAGCTACCTGCCCGAAAGCGACGGAGCAATTTCCCGCTAAAAAAGCTGGCCATAGCGGTGCCACCCAGGTAAATCATTGATATTATACCCATGTGGTAAATCGGCATGCCGAGCTCCCCATGCATGGACGGCCATGCTGAGCCAAGCAGTGAGTTTGGCAGCCCAACCCCAATAAACGAAATGTTGATAAGGATTAAAATTATTATTGTAAGCATAAGCTCCCTTGGTGCGCACTCTTCGCGCTATGTAAATTATAGGGCATCTACCCTTGGCTGTCAACGCTCATATCGCCGTGCAAGCCGCTCTATTACATGATGGGATGTCGGGGCCTTTATCGTTGCAATTTGTTGTTATTGCAAGCTTTACCAAAGCGCTTGACACGAAGGCGGTGATGTGGTATACTCATTTGGCCTGAGAGGTGCGCGTTGATGCCAGTGGGAGTTACTATATAGCTTTATGCTTTTGTCCACAATTTAATATCGCGGGGTGGAGCAGTTCGGTAGCTCGTTGGGCTCATAACCCAAAGGTCGAGGGTTCAAATCCCTCCCCCGCAACCAGGAATATGTCAGGCCCGCGACAAAAAGTCGCGGGCCTGACATTTGTTTTTACGTTTGTATAAAAGGTAGCACTATGGAATCTATATTAGTACCCCGCTGCCAGTAGCGGGGTACTTTAATAACCTAATCATTTAGAAATCGGTTTGGAAAGGTAGCTGCGCCGCTCCATTTTGTCCAACCTTTGGAGTGCTCCATAAACTCTGCACACTTTTATTGACAAACACATACCATGAGTTTGGCTGTCGTTCCCGCATGGTAC